>DATBXH010000090.1:0-2667 GCA_036514375.1 Bacteroidales bacterium
AGTTGTTTGTCAAAATCATAGAGCATGCAAAACACGAAAAAATTGGGTTTCAGCAACTGATATCAGGAGCGGCTACATTTATCCTGGGGCAATTGTTCTCCATCAAACGAAACGCCGAATTTAGCAATAAGGAGATCGAAAACCTGATTAATAGTGCTCGCGTATTAATGCGCGAAAATATACATAACGAACTGGGACCGGAGGCCATAGCAAAGTCTCTGAATATAGGATATTCCTGGTTTCGCAGAATGTTTAAGCAATATACGGGTCTGGCACCTGCGCAATATCAATTACAACTAAAAATACAGATTGCCAAAGAGCTGCTCATGGACCCAAACCTTTCTATCAAAGAAATCGCATTCCGGCTAAATTTCAATTCGCATTATCACTTCTCCAATATTTTTAAAGAAAAAACAGGGCTGAGCCCAAGCAATTTCAGAAAAATTTCGCTTATCAAACATCCGTAAGGCCAATTTTGAAACAGATCATTCAATTTTAAATCCAAACTCGCAACAAATCACAAATTGAGTTGTTGTGATTATAGTTTCTTGTAAAATTGGTAGAAAAAGATGGTAAATACGAACGTTATATTATTAAAAATCAAAATACACAACGGTCGTATTTAATCTCCATAACCAGATATTTCAAACATCTATGAATACAAAAAAGTTAGTATCTCCCCAGCCTAAGCAATTAAACAGCAGTGATTTTAAAATAGATAAAGAAGAGATTCTTCAGGATTATAAAACCGCATTTATAAGCAGGCAACTAAGTAATGCAGGTAGAAAGGAAGTACACAGCGGAAGGGCAAAGTTTGGCATTTTTGGTGACGGCAAGGAAGTAGCACAAATAGCATATGCCAAATTCTTTAAGAATGGAGACTGGCGGTCCGGTTATTACCGGGATCAGACATTCATGCTTGCCGCAGGAATGCTGACACCGGATGAATTTTTTGCCCAACTTTACGGGAATACCAATGAAGTTCAGAACCCGTCCACTGCCGGAAGAAATTTCAATAATCATTTTGCCACGCGTAACATCACCAAGGAAGGTTCCTGGGAAAACCTGGCAAACATTAAAAACTCATCCTCCGACGTTTCTCCGACTGCCGGTCAGATGCCACGACTGTTGGGACTGGCTTATGCATCCAAATTATTCCGTAATCTGGAATACTTTTGGCAATACCCTTACTTGTCCAACTTTGGCAATGAGGTTGCATTTGGAACGATAGGAGAAGCCAGCACCTCAGAAGGTCTTTTCTTCGAAACCATTAATGCAGCCTGTGTAGTTCAGGTACCCATGGCAATTGCTGTCTGGGACGACGGATTTGGAATATCAGTTCCGGTAGAGTTACAATCGACCAAAGCCAGCATTTCGAAGGCATTAAAAGGATTTGAAAAAGAAGATGGCACCAACGGATGTTTGATATACACAAGCAAAGGGTGGGACTATGCTCATCTTGTTAAAACGTTCCGTGAGGGTATTGAGAAATGCCGGAAAAACCATATTCCGGTAGTATTCCACGTTCAGGAAATGACACAACCTTTCGGCCATTCCTCATCGGGCTCACACGAAAGATATAAATCAGCCGAACGCCTTCAATGGGAAAAAGACTTTGACCCGATCAAAAAAATGAAAGAGTGGATACTGGCTGAAAAAATTGCTGATTGGCGCACCTTGGAATCCATCGAAGAAGAAGCGACTACTTTGGTAAAAGAAGCCCGCCAGAGAGCCTGGGATACTTATATTAAACCTTATTTACAGGAGCGGGAAGATTTTACACAAATATGTAAGAGCCTGTCTCCGGAAAACTTTGAGATTATCAGGAATATGCCTGAATACTCAAGTTTTCAGTCAAATCCGTATCCTTCCAGAAAAGATATTTTATCGTTCGCCAAAAAGGTTTTATACTCGCTGAATCCTGCTCAAACCAAAAGAATAGCGAACTGGATAACAGCATATCACGAAAAATGTGATGAATTATACAATACCCGGTTGTACTATGAAGATTACAGAGCAAAAAGCGACACACAGGAGGTTAAACCAATTTATAAACCAGAACCGGTCATTGTAAGCGGAAGAGAGATTTTAAACCGTAATTTCGATTATCTTTTCCGAAAATATCCCTTACTGGTAACATTTGGAGAAGACACAGGAAAACTTGGCGATGTAAACCAGACATTACGGGGTTTACAACAAAAATATGGAAATCTGAAACTAACTGATACCGGGATTCGGGAATCGACCATTATAGGACAAGGTATTGGTCTTGCCTTGAGAGGAATTCGTGCTATTGCCGAAATTCAATACCTGGACTACCTGGTCTATGCTCTCCAGACTTTAACGGACGACCTGGCCACGTTGCATTACCGTACAAAAGGATCTCAGGTTGCCCCGATGATCATCCGGACCCGGGGACACCGTTTGGTAGGAATGTGGCATTCAGGATCACCACTGGGAATGATCCTCAGCTCAATGCGGGGGATCAATATTTGTGTTCCCAGGAACATGACTCAGGCGGCTGGCATGTACAATGCACTTCTTGAATTAAATGACCCTGCACTCCTTATTGAGCCATTAAAGGCTTACGAACATCATGAACCTTTGCCTGAAAATATTGGCGAATATAAAATACCGCTGGGTGTTCCCGAAATTGTTGAAGAAGGA
>DATBXH010000091.1:0-9044 GCA_036514375.1 Bacteroidales bacterium
AAGATAAAACCGAACTTTGCTTTTGAAACAATATATGGTTCACTGGACTGGTCAACCAAAAGGTCACACCATTTTGATTATCAGCTGGTGTCGTTGTATTGGACTGACTGAAAGGTCTGCAACCTAAAAAGATAAGCAGAACTATTATTGATATTCTATATTTTTGAGATGTCTTCATTCGTTAAGATTATTACATTTTATTTCCCCGGAATTTCGGACTGATCCATAGTCTTTCCCAGCAGTTTAAAGAGACGGAACAAGACTGAATTTAACAATTCGGGACTTGCTCCGCTCTAATCACTACTAACTAACTACTACTAAACCTCTTGTTAACGTGAGTTCGATATAAGATAATGCCGTAATAAGGTTAAATCTACTTGATTTAACCTTATTATTAGTAATTTATCATTTCGAGTTACATCAATTATATCCCGGATTCTGCACCAGGTTTTTATTTATCTGCAGGTCCTGCAAAGGAATTGGGAATAATAATTGATGCCTGTCGGCATTTAAATTATAATTTAATGGGCCTGCTGCACCTGAAAGCCCATTTAACAATGAGATGATATTGATTGTCCCATTCTTGTCGGCACGCAACAGATCATTCCAGCGATGACCTTCAAAGGCCAGCTCTAATCTTCTTTCGTTTAATATAACCGTGGCTACATCACCTTGAGAAGTGGCTGTTGTACCTGATACTCCGGCTCTCAATCGGATTGAGTTTATCAGCGGGATGGCCTGAGCTGTTTGTCCTGTCTGATTCAATGCTTCGGCCTTCAATAAAATAATATCTGCCAAACGAATCATGGTTTGATCTTCACCTCTGTTCCAACTGCCATCTGCACCGGGCAATTTGTTGGGAAAAGGCAGCGGCGTTATTGCAGTATTATAAGCACCCACAGGGAAATTGAATGGAATACTTACATTTTGAAAGACTATAGAAGCCTTAAGTCTTACCGTATCACCTTCTGCCTTAAAGGCATCGATCAGGCTCTGAGCGGGAGTGTTACGTTTTGGCCAATTGTCCGATGTAACATAATCGAATAATTCGGACCCCCACAAGCCTGCATTGTCGGCCTGATGCTGAATCTCAAATATAGATTCACTGTTATTTTTATTAGCCTCACCCCATAAATTTGCATAGTTTGATACTAAAGAATAGGGACCGTTTATTACTGCATCACAATAGGTAAGGCAATTCGTGTAATCGCCCATTTGTGCATATACCTTCGCCAGTAATGCATCTGCTGCACCTTTGGTAACCCTGCCTACTTCCCCGTTGTATGGAGTAGCTTTTAATGTGGCATCCGCATCTTTAAGATCAGCTACTATTTGTGCATACACATCGGTAGTGCTGCTACGGGCCGGGAAATAATTACCTCCATTATTTGAAGTGAGTACTAACGGACAATCACCCCATAAAGTGACAAGCTGGAAATAAGCAAATGCCCTTAAAAATTTAGCTTCTCCGTTAATATGGTTCTTAACATCTGTTGTGAAAGCAGGATCGGATACCACTTTGGGGATGTTTTCCAATACCACATTGGTGTATTTAATTGTATTATAAAGATATCCCCAATCCCGGGTAATGTTGCCATTCGTCGAATTGTAGGTGAAATTTTCGAGAGGCCATTCTGCCGTGGCATTATCACCGTTAATGTAGCAGTTATCGGACCTGCCATCGGTATTCATATAGATATCGTACTGATAATACTCTGTTTGGAAAATATTATAAGCTCCTATCAAAACCTTCTCTAACCTGTCTCCGGTTGTATAATAATTCTCAGAAGTTAAATCGGAAACGGGGGACTTATCAACAAAATCCTTTTTGCATGAAATCTGGATTAATAAAAAGAAAGTCAGTAGCAAAGAAAATAACTTAGTATATCTCATTTGCGTAGATTTTAAAGTTGAACATTTAAACCAAAAGTAAAGATGCGTGCCTGAGGATAGGTACCATCGTCGATGCCCAGAGAAATTGGCGAAGGTGTACTGTTTGCACTAGCGTTGTAAGGATTATTATAGGAACCCTGACCTGTGGTTGAGGCAACCCCCGAATAATATAGATTATTATTGGACCCCCCGCCGGATGCGTTAACCTCCGGATAATATCCCTTATATTTGGTAAAGGTTGCTAAGTTTTGAACCGACACATATACCTTCAAACCTGAAATGGGTAAATATTTATGCATGGCTTTCGTATTAACCATGTAGGCAAGAGTCAGATTTCTGATTCGTAAAAAAGATCCGTCTTCAACAAACCTGGATGATACCTGATTATTCGTTGAAGCATTCGCAGCATTACCCAAAGCGTTATCCAAGGCCCTTGGCACATCAGTTATATCTCCTGATTTTTGCCACCTATTTAATACAGCTGTGCTTTGGTTATTATAACCGTTCATTGCTTCAATTTCCATACGGGTAGCGTTATACACCTTGTTTCCGCTAATCCCGTCCAATAAAACGGATAAGGAAATATTCTTAAATCTGAATTCGTTCGAAAAACCAAATGAGAATTTAGGCAGAGCCGACCCTAAATCAGTCATGTTGGGGCTAAACTTGATATTACCGGTAGCAGGATCGACACCTTCATCTACATATCCCCAAAAGGTACCCAATGAATACCCGTTCTTGATGACACTGGTGTATAAAGGAGCCGTGCTTCCGCCGATGTAAACGGCTCCGGTTGGTTTTGTGAAGGCTGAATCCAGACCTCCAATATAGTTCTTATTGAAAGAAATATTAAAATTGGAGCTCCATTCAAAATCTTTCGTTCTTACAAAACTAGCATCTACATTGACCTCCAGTCCCTTATTCATATCATAACCCGGTAAATTTAAAACGGTTATCGTATTTCCGAATGATTGCGATAAGGTATTGGGAAATATCATATCGGTCACTTTTTTATGATAGTAATCTACTGAAAGCGTAATTTTTTCCTTCCAAAAACTAACATCGAAACCAACGTTCGTTTGCTTAGCAGATTCCCATTTTAAATCCGGATTTCCAACTTGTGAACCAGGGGTTACACCCGAAACTACCGTTGAGCCGAAAACATAAGAACTGTTCGATTGAGAAAGAGGGGTTACCGAAGGGTACAAGTTTGTGTAAGGAGGCAAATTTCCGGAGGTACCGTACCCAAACCGGAGCTTTAAATTTTGAATAACTTTCACATCCTTCATAAATTCCTCCTGTGATACCCTCCAACCAACAGATGCTGCAGGAAAAGTCCGGCCCCTGAAGTTGCTACCCACTCTGGAAGAGTTGTCGTTTCGCAGGGTTCCTGTAAGCAAGTATTTATCCTTAAATGAGTAGAGTAATCTTGCAAAATAAGAGTAAGTAGTCCATTCGTACTTTGCAGAGTAAACCGTTTTATTATCAGTTCCGGCATTCAATGTGGGGATGATATTCGTTGCAAAATTTTGAGCAGATTGGCTGCCCTGCGAAATTTTTTCGTCGACTGCCGAACTACCTAAAACAATATTAAACGAATGATCGGTAATGATCTTTGACCATGTCAATGTGTTATCCCACGACCATCTCAATTTTTCAAACGTACTGTTTGTGCCTATTCCTTTCTTGGAACGTCCATACAGGTTATTAAAAGGATCGAGGAAATAGTCATAATTGGACGATTCCACATTACCGCCGAATTGAGTGCGATATTTAAAATCAAGAGGGAGCTTAATTTCAGCATACACATCACCCAGTAGAATATTATCTACAGTCAAATTGGAACTCCTGTATATGGAAGAAAGAGGATTATCGCCCGATTTTAGGGGATTATAACCATATACGGAATATCCGTTGGGATCGTACACATTTGAATCATTAAGCGTAATCTTAACCGGTATCCAGGGAGGAGTGGTTAAGGCTCCCAAAACTACACCTCCACTCTCTACGGAAGTATTATCCGAAACATCTTTGCTGTTGGTCCGGTTATAATTCAGGTGGGTTCCAACATTTAACCACTTGTTCATATTTTGATCGAGATTCAATTTCAGCGAATAGCGGGTGAAGTTATTGTTGACTACAATCCCATCCTGATTTAAATATCCCAGACCAAAGTAATACGTGCCGTTATCACCTCCTCCGGAAAATCCTAAATTGACCCCCGTCATTTTGGCTTTACGGTAAACCAGATTCTGCCAGTCATTATTGGTGTCATAGGAATATCCTGCCGGAAGCACAGGCGTAGTGCCAAAAATTTCAGTTATCAAACTTTTCCATTGGGGTGTATTCAGTACATCTATTTTCTTGGTAATTTCCTGCCAGCCCGAATACACGTCTACATCAACAGTCTTTTTACCTTTAATACCTTGTTTCGTGGTAATCAGAACAACACCATTTGTCGAGCCTGCCGCACCGTAAATGCCTGCCGCAGAAGCGTCCTTCAGTACACTGATGGAAGCTATATTATTAGGATCAAGACTTTTTGTATCAGTCGCCAGTACTCCATCGATTACATAAAGTGGTTCGTTTCCATTTGGAGAACCGATACCTCTGACCCGGATGCTTAAGTCATTTCCAGGTTTTCCTGAAGGTGCTACTACTTGTACTCCCGGCGCCTTGCTCATAAGCGCTTCCGCAACACTTACAATGGGTCTTGAACTAATATCGCTGGTGTTTACTGTTGCAATGGCAGATGTAATATCTTTTTTCTTTTGGGAACCATAGCCAATCACCACTACCTCCTCAAGTCTTTTAACATCTGTCTGCAATTTTACTTCCAGATTGTTTTGTGTACCCACTGCTAATTTTCGGGAGAGGTAGCCCATATAGGAAAAAACCAATACACTGTTTTGGTCAGGGACTTCAATGGAGAATTTGCCCTCAGCATCTGTTATTGTTCCTGTGCCGGAACCTTCAACAGAGACACTCACGCCTATCAATGGTTCACCTGTAATTTCGTCTGTAACAACTCCGGTAACCTTATTTTGCTGAGCTGTTTTATCTGCTATTAACTGATCATTGTAAGCTTTCATAGAAATCAAGACGATATGCTTGTCAATTACTTTGTAAGCGATATCGCTGTTAGAAAAGAGATTATTCAGAATATCGGAAATTTTGGTATCCGAGGCCTGAATGTCAATCTTTTTGTTTAAGTCTATCTGCTCGCTGTTGTAAAAAAAACTGTAATCGGATTGCTTTTCAATTTCATGAAAAACAGTCTGCATACTTACGTTTTTCAGGTCCAGGCTTACGATCGTGTTTTGGGAATACGATGTACCGGCAAGCAATGTTGAGGAGAAAATGAAAATTAGTAGTGACGTTAGTTTCATAATTCGCAGTATTTTTTTTGAAAGGATTACTGCACATGAATACCTGCAGAAATGAAATAATTTCATAATTTTACAAAGTTTAGTTGAACAAATTATTAGCAATTAGTAACTTACGTTCATACTGAATGCTGGGCGGAAAAAGTAGAGGTTTTCCGCCCTTTCAGTTTTCTTTCATCATGGATCTCTCATATTCAGTAGATTTTAGGTAGTTAATTTTTTATCGAATAAATACAGTATCATTCCTGAATTTATATTTCATCTGGGTATTTGTCTGAATCACATTTAGAACCTGTATAATTGATTCCGAGCTTTTAAAGGTTCCTGTAAAAGGGATATTCCTGATTTTTTCGTTCCGGAAAACAAAGGTGACGTTGTAAAACTGGCCAAGCCGTTTGGCAATCTGGCCAAATTCCAATTGTTCGAAGCGGTATTCTCCGTCACGCCATGCGGTGTACAAACGCGTATCTACATTTTCGATGGTAAGTTTATCTGATAAACCCGAATAGCATATCCTTTGTCCCGGTTTAATGACCTGGGGCTCCGGCATATTTTCTTTTCCAAAACTGATGGATCCTTCTTCAAGCACTGCTGAAACCTGGTTATCCCCTATGTATGCAGAAACATTGAATGCAGTTCCCAGAGCCCGTATGTTATATCCTCCAGCCTTCACTATAAAAGGAACTTTAGGATTTTTTGTCACTTTAAAATAAGCCTCGCCATTAAGCATGACCTCCCGTACCTTGCTGCCGTAACTTTGATTATAGCTTATTGAGCTACATACATTCAACCACACTTTTGTACCATCGGGCAGGATTAGCTGCGAACGTTCACTTTTACCGGTCAATATGGTGTTTGCAGAATTTATATTCTCCTGATAATTATATACTTTAAACAATCTTTCAGCAATAATTGTTGAGAAAGCTCCAATCAGTAAAATGGCCGCGTATTTTAGTAACGGAGCAAGGTTATATGTACGCCTTCGTTTTGTTTCTATCCGGTCGGAATTCTCAATTCTGGCTTTTAGCTTACTCCATTCGTGCGCAGTATCAGCTTCCTTTTTAAGTTTATGCATAGAACCCGCTTCGTATAGATCTTTCATCTTAAAATATACGCTTTCGTTTTCCTTGTTTTCATTAATCCAGCTAAGTACTCTTTGTTTTTCCTGTTCAGTGGCAATTCCTGATATACACCTTGATATAATTTCAATTTCCAAATCAATTTTACCATCCATAAAAAAATCTCTTTAAATGATGACACATTAGTAAGGTAAACTACTCACTCAGTAATTAAAAATTTAATAGGAAAATAATTTGGAACCTGTATAAGTCCCACTATAGACAAGACCCGATCAGATTTAAAGGAAAGATTTGATCGCAGAATTACATAGAAACAACTAGCGGTTTGTCAGGATGATACAAAAAGTGAATTGAAACAAGGGGATCAGGATATAAAAATCTTTAAGGCTTTCCCTGAGTCTCTTCAGCGATCTGTAAATATGATTTTCCACGGTGCGCACCGAGATATCAAGCCTTTCAGCAATCTCTTTATTGCTTAAACCTTCCTGTCGACTCAAGACAAAAATCTCGCGTTGATTATCTGGCAATTCAGCGACGCTTTTATCAAAGATATCTTCAATTTCTTTAAAGAAAATGCTTTTATATGCTGTTTGATCATCTTCGTAAAAATATAATTCCGCTTCCTTAAGTTTAATTTCGGCATAACTGTTATAGCGGTCCGATTGCTTTTGTGTACGTATCAAATTGAGGCATTTATTTTGGATCATGGCAAACAGATAGGATCTGACTGAAGTCTGTACATTAATTGTTTGCCGGCGTTCCCAGAATTCCAAAAATACATCCTGTACGGCATCCTTAGCCTGTTCAATATCATCAATGAATTTCCTGGAAAATGCATAAAGTCTGGGCTGCAAATCGAAATATAATTTTTCGAATGCGTCCATATTTCCTTGCTTAATTTGTTCAAGAATGTCATTTTCCGCAAATGTCATGACTGAATTTAAATTAAAAGTCAATTATAGTAATAAAAAATGACAGATATATTTATTTTGGCTAACCGTCCCAATATGGAGAATAACTCATCGGTGCCAGTTATATTCTTCTGAAAAATGACTCATCAATCGTCATCTTATACATGTTTTCATTTATTTGGGGATAATTTACAATAAAATTATCAAAATCAATCGATTTCAATATCAATACTGATTATGTACAACATTGCCTGTGAATCTATAAATCAGATTGGGAATTCAGAATAAAATTTTAAAGGTTTGAAGCATACGCTGGAGAAACCAAATCGGTTCGATACTTTATCTATTAAAATATCAAACAGATCTCCTGACAACAAAATACGGTTGGTTAGTTAAATCTGCTGTAAAACCCGGGTACAACACTGCCCTTTCCGGTTTCTCTTTCAGTTCAAAGTAATATTGAAGAGGATACTGCGAGTTGGTATAATCTGCAGGTATGGTTGCCCGATAGCCTTTATCTGTCAATTTCATATCCACTGTTTCAAATCGTTCAGCATGATTTACATGGCGATAGTACAACCGCACTGATCCAACCGCTTTCTCTACAGCTAATTCAATATCCAGCGGCTCTCCTGCATTAAATTGTTTTGGCTGGGTATGATGACAACCAGGGAAATTACGTACTGGGCGTCCCGTGGCTTCCTGTATAGCTAAACGTACTTTGTCGGACTGGGTACCGGTGCTATTTTTGGTCTGTTCCAGTTTCTTCGTCATCATGTCGATGTCCTCATCGATGGATGGCAACCGATCAATCCAATGTCCGCGTATGACGCCCTCACCGCCAACGGTAATGTCTGGTTTATAAATATCCCGAGCACGATTGGCAAGGTCAGCCCAGTAATCCCGGGCTTTCTGATAATGTTTTAGAGATAATTCAAGTGCCGTGCGATCTCCGGTTTGTTCGAAAATTGCGTGGAGAACGCCGGATCGAAATTTGGCTCCAAAGAAGCGGCCTAATCCTACTGCAATTGATACATCAATGGCCATCCGGCGGAATATAGGTCTTTGTTTATCTGTCGTCTGAGTTTCTGCCATTGCCAGATATTTGGCTGCCATATCAGCATAATCTTCTATCCATTGGGCATATTCAATGGGTGAGTATTTGCCACTTCGCTCACCCTTTAATAATTCATCTACATGATCGTTAATCCTTAAGAAAAGCTGCGGATCCATCGGGCTGACATTGCCAAATACTTTGGGCAACGGACTATCATAATATGGAGTTTTTTTATCCGGGTCGAGGATGGACATATTGGTGTATATTTCAGGCCAATAGGAATTGTTTCCGGCCGAAGCTCCATGAACTGTCAACACAATAGGGAGTATACGTGAGGCATTTGCCAGGGCCAATTCAACAGCCTCTGCTCCTGCACCAAACTGTTTACTCAGATAGCGTCGCCAAACGTCCGGGTCGGCATCGGGATTGTAAGCCAGTCTCCCAAAAACTCTCAGACTATAAAGATACTTTTCCCAATCCCATCGGGGCTTCAGTGATGAGTCCAGATAAGCGCACCGGTCCCCAGCGATACCGGATCCCCGACGTCCTTTAAAAGAAAGAGGTTCCATGAGTTCGACTCCCAAGCTTCCACAGAAGCTGAAAGCCTTTGAGTGTGCGGCGCTCATTTGCGGATCGCCCCATAGCAGAAGACGCTGCGTACCCGGCCAGATCCGGTACAGCACACCATAACGCCGGTTTTCCTTTAAAAGGTCACCAT
>DATBXH010000092.1:0-2251 GCA_036514375.1 Bacteroidales bacterium
GAGAATAATGGACCTGAATAAAAACCTGGTGAGCATTAGGGAGAGTTTCCTCACTACGTGTTACAATCTGACCTTTCTTCAACTCTACCAAAAAATTCGAAAATTCATCGGTTTGAGCATCAAATATAAATATACTTTTCAGGTACCGCCCGATAAGCTCATCCCGGTTCATTTTAATAATGACCGAAAATTTCTTGTTTACCTCAATAATACGACCTTCCATATCGGTTTGGATAACAAGAGCAGATGCATCCACGGCATTAATAAGACTGTTGATCTCAGCCTCACGACGAGCAGATTCTTCCTGAGTGGCCTGTAATTCTTCGAGATTCTGGCGCATTTCTTCCTCCTGTTGTGCCATCTCTTCTGCCTGTTTTTTAGATTGTTCTAAAAGTCGTGCGGTATTGATATTAATTTTCACAGTAGCAAAAGTTGAAGCAATATTTTGGGCTAACTTTTCAATAAACTCAATCTCATGAGGTTGGAATGTATTGAACGAAGCTATTTCCATGATCCCAAAAATGCTTTTCTCGTTAAGCATGGGTACGATAAGTAAACTTCTCGGCGATGCGTCGCCCAGCCCGGAAGTAATTTCAATGTATTCCTCAGGTAAATCGGTAATAAAGATGGTTTGCTTTTCCTGAGCGCAGGCGCCGATAAGACCCTCACCTATTTCGATCCGTTTCTTATTATACTTTTTTCGATCGAAAGCGAATGCCGAAATAAGCTCGAGATGTACATCGGATTTGTCATCATCGTTATAAACAAAAATGCCTCCCTGATTTGCATTAAGATACTTAACAATATTTTTGATGATTTCGTCCGATAAAGCGGCAAGGTTATCCGTCTGCATTCTCAGTATTTCACCAAAACGAGCAATTCCTTCGTTTGCCCATGCTCTCTTTTGTTCATCAATCTTATACTTTTGGTCCTCATCCGCGGCTTTTTGCAAGCTCTTCTCCATGTCAAGCAAGGCATTTGCCAATGTATCTTCCTCACTCAAAGGAATAAGAGTAACATCGGTCTGACCGGATTCTAATTTAGAGGCAAACTTAATCTTCTCACGCAAACTAGCTACAAAATTGTTCAAATTGGTAGAAATCTCAATAAATTCGGTACTTATCTCCAGCCGAAGCGGTAGTGGTAATTTTCCCTTTAAAAGTTCTGATGAGAATGTATTTATCTGACTTATAGAGCCAAGTAAATTTCGTGAATAAACAGTGATCAAAGAAACAAACAGAATGCCTAACAATACAATTAACAAAGTCCTGATAATAAAAACCAATAAAAGATGATTTTTAATGTCCGACTGAATATCGAGATAAACATCGCCAGATTTGTCTTGCAAAATATTAAGGTGAAGATCAAGGTCACTTAACAATCCACCCTCCCCAATGAAACCGATGTTTGTATCTGTTTTCTGGATATCTGAGGTTAATGAGAAAAAAGTATCCAGATCCTTTATCAATTTTAGCTTGGATGCCTCATTTAGACCAGAGGTTGCTACTCCTTTAGTGCTTAACTGAACTTTCAGCAAGCCAACTTTATCCAGTAATTGAAGAATTTTTTCATTCGACCGGTTCAACTGATATTCATTCAATAGTTTGTTTAACTCAGAAACACTACGTATAAGCGCTGAGTTATTAAATGACCCGACCATATCCAACAGATATGTGCTAAACCGATTCCACTCTCCTGATTTGCCTGAAGTATAAAGGCCCCGAAGCAAAACTTCCTGCTGAAGAACCACGTACTTATGATTCAGATTAATGCATTCGTCATGCAAACTGGCAAGAATCTTTTTAGTTCTCGATCGTATAGGAAGGTAATCGTTTCTGCTAATACTGTCCAGTTCATGGCTATATGATGCTAAGCCGCTAAAGATACTGTCGAGCGAGGCGCTTTTTTCAGTTGAATAAAAACGGTCTGTATAAATATCATTTTTAATAAAGTGGTAGTGAAGCACTTTTATGCTTCCTGGTATTACTTTGGTCTGGTTTACCAGGTCCTGATAGGAAACGGTTTTACGGTTAAAAATATAATTGTTGTACTGCAAAATAAAGAACAGGACAAATAGTAAAACTATTATACCTGAAAAAAATATCAGCCTGGTTTTTATTGTTTGTTTTATCCCTGTCATTTGTAGATCAAATGTTTGTGATAAGAGTTAAATTGTAAACGGTTATTTTATAGTCAGCATTTTTCTCAAAAAAAGGTAAACCTCATCAAATATAATCTGTTATGCCATAAT
>DATBXH010000093.1:0-5664 GCA_036514375.1 Bacteroidales bacterium
ATTTCCGCATATCCTGGTCCGGTTCCCCGCCAGTCAATCTGCGGATGAAGAAAATCCATTCCGCCGCGATAATAATTTCGTGCGATCGATGCCACATCATTCTCTCTCCAGGAACCGGAATCAATCGGATGAAACAGATGCATTGTCCTTAACCCTGCACCCAAAACAAATACGAATAGCCAAAGTAAAAACGAATTTTTCATGCGCCAAAGAATGGGGTTGGATAAAGTTTTGACCGATATATCACTAATACAACGCTGATAATCCACAACACACCATTGATTAAGGTGGGGATATCAGTAACAAGCAATTTGGTGGGATCGCCACCTTTGTTTTTAGTATAAATAAGATAGAAATACCGGAATACTCCGTAGATCACGAAAGGTGTTGTATAAATAAGAGACGTGTTATTAAACCTTTGAACCGTTTCGTTGGCCATGGTATACAGCGAATAGGTAAGGATTGAAGAAGCCCCGCATATAGCCAGCACAATATCCAGCAATTGCGTCGTATAAAACTGGAGTGTGCCCCGATGTGTTGCCGCATCACTCTTCAGAACATTCATTTCGTTACGGCGTTTCCCAAAACTGAGCAGTAACGCAAGCATTAAGGAGCAAATGAACAGCCATGCCGAAACTTTAACATGAATAATAGCACATCCTGCAATGGCTCTGAGTAAAAAACCGATGGCCACCAGCATGGCATCGAGTATAACCACCCGCTTTAATCCGAATGAGTATGAGATATTCAATACCACATACGTCATTAAAACAATAAAGAAATTCCTGTCTACCAGAAAAGCAACCAGGGTTGAACCAACGAGCAAAAGAACCATCATGGTAATGGCAAACGGATAAGGAATCAGGCCCGAAGCAATCGGTCTGTTCTTCTTTTCCGGGTGAAGACGATCCTGCTTAACATCTCTCAGATCGTTTAAAACATAAATGCCGCTGCTGGTAGTACAGAATATGATAAAAGCAGCAATGCAATTAACTAACGCATTATCCCTGAGTAATGAGTTCGAAAAAATAATCCCTCCAAACACCAGTATATTCTTAATCCACTGGTACGGACGAAACATTACGATATAAGGTGAAATTCTTTTTAAAGCACTTGTCATCATGGAATCTCTTAGGTTAGTTGCTTTAGACGTTATTTAATCTCTCTGACTTTTAAGTTGGACGATAGACTGTTTGCATGTTGCGACATATTCACCAGCTTAAAGTGCCGTCCAAGGATCCGGAAAACAATCTTAAATACCTTTATTTTCTTTTCGCTGGGCAGATCCATTCCGGGGAAAAACTTTAACGTCGGAACCTTGTCTCCACTGATAATATCGAGCGGATGCAACAGGAAACTGGGAGAAGTGCGGGTAATTTTGCACATGAAAATGGCAAAGTACAGGTACATCTTCATCAGTACTATGGATATTCTGCTGATGTATAACAAATAACTTAAATGAAACGGAACTTTAAAGACTGGTATCGTAGTTACCGGTATCTCGACAAGATTGGAATGGTTCAGTTCCCATTTAAACGGTTTTAACGGGACGAACCCTTCGCGGAAGGAACCAAACAACTCTTTCCGGCTTTCCTTTTCTTCTTTGGTAAGATTCGAATTCCAGAAGTAATACATCCTCATCAGTGGTGAGATATACGTGGGAAGTACCGAGGCATCGAATTTATAACCGCGGCTTTGAAGAACTTCCAACAGATCCTGGCTCCAGCTAAAACCCGGACCCCTAAATCCTGTCGGACGCTGACCAATGGCATTTTCAATCGCATCTTCAGCCCGTTTTATTTCTTCCTCAATCTTTTCGCGCGAATAGGTCTTAAGCCACGATTCATGATGAAAGGAATGGTTCCCGATTTCGTGTCCTCTTTCCACAATCGTTCGCAGAACATTCCGGTTCGATTCAATTGCAGCGTCCTGCCCGACAACAAAGAATGTAATTTTTATATCTAACTCATCTAAAATGTCAAGTACCACTGGCAACACAACATCAAGGTAGGATGGAAACTTATCCCATCCTTCGTCGCCATGAACTTTCATGTACGACCATTCATTATCAAGGTCCAGTGAAATACTTGCTAAAGGTTTTTTTCTGCTCATGTTCGTTACTCTTGGATTCTTAATAATTCATCAAATTTTGTTTCGGCAACGGTCAATGTTTCATTTACATTCAACGTACCATCGGTAATATATGCCGAATTGATAATATACACGCCGGGTATCGAAGTTTTTGCATTTGGCAGCTTCTCCGAATAATTCAGTGTAAGCAATGTAATGACGTTCCTGGCCTTTGCAACTCCGGCAAATTTGATGTTCTCCGCTTTAATTTCCGGATACATCCTTAAAAGCATATCGGTAAACTGCGTTTTAATCTCCTCGTCAGTCAGATCAAACATCGGGTCGCCGGAACTTACATACTTGGGCAAATAAACAAGCGAATTGCCTCCGAAATGTTTCTTATCCACCAGGGCCGACATTTCAATGACACCGGTAAACGGAACCCAGGAATCCGTAATGTTTGTAACATAAAAAGGACTGATCGGTTTATCAAGAAGTACCGCAACACAAACCACCCCGAGGTATTCAATCTGATTCAACCGGATGGTTTCTTCGGCCGAAAGCCCGACACATATTCTGGAAGCGATTGTTGACGGAAGTGTAATTATAATGTTGTCAAATTCCTCCGTTTCGCCGGTTAAAAAAGTAACCTGTGGTTTACCGTTAATTCCTTCTTTAACCTGGTTGGCAATCCGATTGGTTTTGATGGTCACTCCCTCACTCAGTAACTTATCTTTAAAAGCATTGATGATCCTGTAATAACCTCCGGGAACATAACCAAACATTTCTTTCTTCAAACCGCTTTTCCGGGCACCGTACAAACGTTGTATCGTAGCCCAGATAAATGCAGCAGACGATTTCAGATATCCTTCCCCCAATTTAGCACGAAGCAGCGGAAGCCACAACTTATTAAACGTATTGACACCGGACCACCGCTTCAACCAGGTCGTTACCGGAATCTGTTCCATCCGTTTCCTGTCCTTTATCTTCGAAGCGGCAATAATGGTTAATCCCAGCCGAAATTTATCGATGAGATTAAGCGGAGGAAATTTCAAAAACTCAACCGTATCGGACATGGAATAAAGTTTACCGCCGGTATAGAATCCTGTTTTCGTTTCAACCCATTGGATCTGATCCTCAAGACCGATTTCTTTTAACATATGACGGGTTCGGAAATCGGACAACAATATCACATGGTAAAATTTATCCCACATAAAGTCGCCGATTTTCCACGATGCTGTTAATCCGCCAAGTTCAGGAGCAGCCTCAAAAAGTGTGACTTCATTTCCTTCGTTAGCCAATTTATGGGCCAATTGCATGCCCATTATTCCGCCACCAATGATCCCAAATTTTCGTTTTCCCATTATTTCGAGATCCTTAAAAATTAGAACGTGATAAATTGCTTTTGCCACTCAATGGTCTTGCGCAAACCGTCTTCGAGATTCCATTTGGGCTCGAAATTGAAATACTTACGGATTTTTGAAATATCAGGAACCCGCCTCATTACATCCTCATATTTTCCAAAGTTTGAATAAGGAATATAATTGAGTTTGGGTTCGGAATCCGGTCCGTTAACCAATTTCCAAATTAAGACGGCAAGTTCTTTGATTGAAACTTCCCAGTTAGGATCAGGACCGGTGTTAAATATTTCATTATTGGATTTCTCTTCTTCGACACAGGAAACCAGTACACTTACGGTATCATCGACATACGTAAAGGTTCGGGTTTGACTGCCGTCGCCATGAATATCGATCGCTTCCTTCTTAAAAGCCCGTTCGATAAAAACTGACTGTGGACCGCCCCACCATGTCAGGTTCTGATTAATGCCGTACGATCCAAAAAACCTGGTAATCGTGTACGTTAACCCAAATTCATCGTGGTTTGCAATAATGTATTGCTCACCGTACATTTTAGAAAGTGCATACGACCACCTTTTAACTGTGGTAGGCCCCATCACCAGATCCGATTCCTCACTGAACGGAATATTCGGATTCTTCCCATAAACGTCGGACGTGGAAGCAAAAATAATTTTTGACTTATCGGCCATACATTTATGAACTACGTTACGAAGCATGAGGTAATTCTCCTCCAGGGTTCGTAATGCGGTGGAATACCTGGGGATTTTCTGCGATGCCAGATGCACAATCACATCCACTTTCACATCAATCAGGTTCAACGGGTTAGCGATATCTCCCAGGATGAATTTAAAATTCTTATGATCCTTGAATTCTTCAATATTACGCATAAAGCCGTAACTCAAATTATCCATACCGGTAACTTCGTGTCCCCTGCTTAAGAGAGTTCTTGCGAGATTGGAACCGATGAAACCGGCGGCGCCTGTAATTAATACTTTCATTTGAATGACCAATTTTGAGGTTGAAAAAACTAGTAATAACTTTATCCAAATACGGGGTCAAGTTACTCAAATTCCACCTAACCGGGTCTTTTATTTCGCTATAAATCTGTTAATTGCTATAAAAACTTGACCAAATAACTATTTTTATTGTTTAATTAATGAAAACGGCAGGATAATAAATTTGAAAATCGACGATCGGCAATTTTTAAGTCCCGGGTTATACCTTATTTAATAAGAACGTACAGTAAACCGCTGCGTACAAGGTATGGAAACTAATTTAAAACATGTTACCATCTGAATTAAAGGAAAGTAAAGCGGATTTTTGACCCGTGACACTCGTGAATTAACACATGACATTCATAAATTGCGATATGACACTCGTAAATTGACACATGACATATATAAATTGCCATGTGACATGAATAAATCGTCATATGACATACATAAATTAACATATGACATCAATAAATTAACATATGACATCAATAAATTGTCTCATGACACTCGTAAATTAACACATGACATACATAAATTGACACGTGACATTCAAATTTTGCCTTGTGACACATAAATTTTGCCACCTAACATGAATGAATTGACCTTAACAAATTCGGAGATGCCATACAACCAATCTAACTTTTTTATAACTTGTGTGGCGAAAACCAATTGACAACGAGTAACATTACATGCAACGCTAACTGTTATGATGAAAGGAATGGAAAAGAGAAGGACAAATAAGAGAAATAGGGATAGGGATAAATGGGGGGAGATGAAAATGTTGTATGTCATTGTAAGACTCTAATATACCGAGTATAAATTTTAAATAAATTGATTTGGAAAAATATATTGGAATAATAGGAGCCATAGGTTCAATTGGTGGAGCCATATTTACTTATTGGCAATGCAGATTGACAATAAAAGCCAAAAATGAAACTAAAAATATTCGAGACCAAATCAAGAAAAAATATCTTGATTATGAATTATCTCATTTGCGACCAAAAATTGGTTTGATTGTGAATCAGCTTACAAAGCATACACAGATAAAATCTGGTTTTTCTCAAAAAGGACTTAAACTTCAAGACGATATTCAAAGATTAAAAGAACTACTCAATGAAATTCGGTCGAACAAAATATATACATTACCAGAGGTTAAAGGTAATTTGGATAGAATAACTGATCATTTAAAACAATCTGTTGATTCTGATACAAATATCAAACTTGATGAAATAATAATCCTT
>DATBXH010000094.1:0-3481 GCA_036514375.1 Bacteroidales bacterium
GACTTCCGCATTTCGATACACTCCTTCAAAATAGATATAAACTTTTTTGTCTTTCTTATCGGCAGGAATTTCAACGGATTTTCTATACCAGGCAATACCTCCGGGAAGATAACCTGTTGCGCTTGCGAGGCCCGGACTTAATGGTCCCTCAACACTCCAGTCGTGGGGTAAATCCAGCTTTCGCCATTTTGCATCATCAAATTCAGGTTGAGAGGCTTTATCGAAATCTCCCTTGCTGAATTTCCAGTCGTTATTAATCTTTATCGGATCTCCAAAAGAGACCTGGCCTATCACATAGAGTGATGAAAGTAATAAACTGAAAATTATTGTTAGTCTTTTCATTACTTATAAATTATAGTTAATTAAGTAGAATTGCATTTTTCAGGACCTTGAGCATTTCACACAAAAATTTTATTTTATGACCGGTTTAATCAAATATCCATAGCTATATTCTTTTGCCTTTAGAATGTAAGCTTCGTGAGGATGAGCACCCCAGCTATTGTCACCTCCTACACCACGTTGAGCAAGGTCAACACACAGAACTATTTCCTTACGCGGGGTAATATCGTTCGGATGACGGTATTTTTTAGTAAGACCTGGGTCGAAATCTTCCGGAAAATTATTAAGGGCACTAACACAGAGAGGCTGTAAGCCTTCGATACGAATGCCATTTCCATCGCTATTTGTCAATGTGAGCCAGCGTATATCCGTTTTATAACCATTTTCCTGTGGACGTGTGTAAGAAACGTATTGATCTGAAACTTTACTACTGTAAATTCCAATAAATGAAGCTGTATTGCGGTCGGCATAATTTTCCCAGGGACCACGGCCATACCAGGAAAAATTTTCATATTCTTTTCCCAGTGTCATAATCATGCCGAAGCGTGGTAATTCAGGTAATTCAAGATTTCCGGCCTTGTAATATACACTTACTGCAAGGTTTCCATCGGCGTTCATGGTGTAAACGATACGATAATCTGAAGCTACATCACGCAGATAAAAATCGGCAGTAACCGTTGCCTTTCCTTCCTCCTGTTTCACTTCTATATTCTTCAGTGAACGGTTTACACCGGCCGTACGCCATACATTACATTCTATTGGCATTTGATTGCCAAAATCATTATCGGTTGGCGCACGCCAGAAGTTTGGGGTTGGAGTGCGACCAAAATACCATTTGTCATTGGCGTTGTATCTGGTAATTAATCCTGAATGTTTACTAATTTCCACATTCACATTATTAGCGCTAAACAGAACCCTATCTTTGTCGTCTGATATTTTTGGAGTATCTCCTGAAATTTTCGTTTGTGCGAAATATTTACTTTCACCAAGTTTAAACTGTTCTCGTGCGATCTCATGACCCTGAGGAATTAATTCGGTTCCAAAACGTGTATAAGCAAAGATATTTAGGAAATATTCATTACCATCGGATGGCTGAATTTCAGGGAGCTCCAATTTGACTTGCTTTTCCTGCTCAGGAGCAAGATTAACATCAAACGTACCTTCTTTCAGTCTTTTACCATTTTGGAGTACTTCATAAGTGAAGCTGTAATCGGAAAGGTTGGTATAATTGAAATCGTTTATTACGGTGATTATACCCTTTGTGAGATCAGTCGCTTTGAAGAAAATGTTTTGGTACACCTTCTTTACCTCGTATAATCCGGGATGAGGAGTGCGGTCGGGCCAAACCAATCCGTTATGGTTGAAATTTTCATCGTTGGTATAGTTCTGACTTCCAAGGTCGCCCCCGTATACCCAGTATTTTCGACCTACAGCGTCTTGTGTTAATAGACCCTGATCTACCCAATCCCAGATAAAACCACCCTGCATATTCTTGCTTCCGCGGATGACATCCCAGTATTCCTGAAAGTTTCCTGAACTATTACCCATGGCATGTGCATATTCGCACATGATGTAAGGTCTTGCTACGCTCGGACTATCAGCATATTCTTTCATTCGTTTGATGGCTGGATACATGGGACAAACAATATCCGTATTTTCCTTTTCTCCAGCCTGTTCGAACTGGACAAGCCGGGTTTTATCTCGTTCTTTAATCCATTTGTAAGCGTCGAAGAAAACAAGACCATTACCACATTCATTTCCCATCGACCATAGAATAACCGAAGGATGATTCTTGTCACGTTCTACAAGACTTATGATACGATCCATGTGAGCAGCATGCCATTCCGGAAGATAAGCAGGATGTCTCGACTGGTCAAACCTTCCCTGGAGAGCAGCGCCCATACCATGGCTTTCGATATTGGCTTCGTCTACAAGAAAAATACCATACTTGTCGCAAAGTCTAAGCCAGGTTGTATTTTCAGGATAGTGGCTACAACGAACTGCATTGATGTTGAATTGTTTCATGGTTCGTATATCCTTCATCATGGTTTCCTTGTCCTGATAATGGCCAGTAATTTCATTATGTTCGTGCATATTTACGCCACGAATTATGATGCGTTTTCCATTCACCAGCAATTGTCCATTTTTCAGTTCTACTTTTCGGAATCCTATTTTAGCAGAGGTTATTTCGATTAGTTTACCATTTTCATCTTTTAAGGATAGTAACAATGTATATAAATAGGGAGTTTCGTTGCTCCAAAGCTTTGGTGATGAAAGTGATTTAGTGATATTTATGGAGGACGTTTTTGTTGCTGGTATGGTCAGATCCCGAGATTGCGAGAAAACCCTTTGTCCGTTTGCATCCAGTAATGTTGCTACAACTGATTGGTTGTTCGATGCCTGACTATTATAATTTTTTACGGAAATATCGACAGATAAGGTTCCGTTTTTGTAAACTGCATCTAAATCGGGTCGGGCAAAGAAGTCTGCAATTCTTACATTGGCTGTACTATACAAATAAACATTACGATCAATTCCGGACAGACGCCAGAAATCCTGATCTTCGAGATAAGAGCCATCACTCCAACGGTAAACTTCCACAGCTACCAGGTTTTTTCCAGGTTTTACATAACCGGTGATATCGAATTCTGCAGGGCTCTTTGTATTTTCAGTATATCCAACTTTTTCTCCATTCACCCAAATATACATAGCCGAGGTACCTGCCTCAAAATGCAGGAATACTCTACGTTTATCCCAGGTTTGCGGAAGATTGAAGTAGCGACGGTATGAACCAATAGGATTATCACTATGATCTATGAATGGTGGATTTTTTGGATAAGGATAAGTAATATTTGTATAAATTGGAATGCCATACCCTTCTAACTCCCAATTGGATGGGACCTTAATATCTTTCCAGTTGGTCACATTAAAATCTGGTTTATAAAAATCTTTCGGACGTTGGTCAGGCGTTGGGGACCAGAAGAACTTCCATAATCCGTTTAAGCACAAGTACCATGGTGAGCTTTCGTATTGATCAAGTATGGCCGTTTCCTCGTCCGCATAAGGAAGGAAGGTTGCTCGCGCCGCCTCCCTGTTTATCTGAAAAACAGCGGGATTTTCCCAATCGTTCTGTCCCGGATTG
>DATBXH010000095.1:0-5316 GCA_036514375.1 Bacteroidales bacterium
GTAATTTAACAATTGAATACCCCAAATCAATTAACCGCAATGAAAGATCCTTTTCCTCTCCTCCGTAAAAAGCAGGGAATTTTGTATAGTACCCGGCTTCATTAACAGCGCTTAACCTTAAAACATGTCCGCAGCCAATAAATGTGTTAGTTTCAACCGGATTGGTCCGAAGTTTACTTTCTGGCTTGTCAGGTGATAAAATGTCAAAGGCAATTGCAGCGGCACGTGGATTTTCTTCAAGATATTTAATGGCTAGATCTAACTCATCAGTTCCCATGAACCATGAATCGTCGTCGAGACTGCAATAATATAGGGCATCTGTCTCCATCATCAGTTTATTTCTGCCATATACGTATCCCTTTTCGGTTTCAGAAAAGATCCAATTAACCTGTGGGTAACTATTAATCAGTTCATATGTATTATCGGTTGATTTGTCATCGAAAACACTTATCTGTATACTACTTTTGGTTTGATTAAGCACAGAGTTTATCGCTTTTGGCAACATTGATGCTCTGTTTTTTGAGATAATTCCTATTATAACTTTTTGCATACGCCTATTTTTGCGCTTCGACATAAAGTGATTCAATAACTCGCTCTTCAGAATCTAATAATAGATCGGTGTTTAAACTTTCTAAGTATTTCTTTTTTTCAATGTTTTTAAAGCCAGATTCACTAAGCAATTTTTGAATTGTATCAAAATCATAAATGAACAGATGACCAAAATGTCTGAAAATGTCATTAATCCTTGATATAGGTGTATATCCATCGTAATAGGGCATTTTGATAGATTTGTTTTTTTTTATTTTTTGGTAGAGATCAAAATATAATTCTCCATCTGGTACAATGATTCTAAATATGCCATTTGGCTTTAAAATTCTAAGGATGTCCTTACATAATTGTTTAGTTTCTTCCAATTTTATATGTTCCAAACAATGTTCAGAAAAAATTCCTTCGAAACGATTATTTGGAAAAGGTAGACTACCTTTTGTAATATCCCAACAAATATCAAGGCCAGGTACCCATTTATAATCTAGATTTATGAATTTGTCATGCATACGTGTACCGCAACCAATATCTAAGTATTTTTTTTGTTCAAGTTTATTAATATTTTGAAGTAAAGTACTGTTTCTAATTATAAAAGAAATACCTAATTGCACTTTGTGATAAGAAAAGAAATTTCTTTTAAAACTAAATTTAGTCATTATTCAATGGTTTATTTAAAAAAATTTCTATTGAGGCAGATATCTTTCCAGCTAATATCAATAAAATTCTTTTTACTTTATTTATATTGGTTAAAATATTTATGAGAAAATAAAATTCCAATAAATAAAGTTTTAAGTAATCACTAAATGAATTTTTATTTAATACATTTTTCATTATGTAATACCTGTTTAATAATTCCATTTTTGAAATTTCATAAGAACTTTTCTTGTGTGTACCAGGTTGACTATTATGAAAAATTTTACTTGTTCTGCAATTATATAATTGCCAATGTTTCCCAACCAGGAGAGATAAGTATAAATCCTCCATTAATGAATATCCAATGAATATTTTTGGAAAGAGTGGTTTTGGAAGCGCATCCTTTCGGTACATAGTACAAGTTGTATTTAGCCAGTCAACATGCACATATTCAGGCAAGTTTTCATTGTCTTCGGGTAAAAGATTCCATGCTGGCCCAATACATTTACCAGCATAGCTATTTAATTTTTTTCCATGCATCAAATGGTACATGAAAAACGTTATTTTGCCAGGTTTTACATATTTTTGATTGGTTATGAGAGCATTTACACCCCCAATATTTTCTCCCGATTGAATTGCTACCCATAAATTCTTGATACAATTCTTTTCAAGTTCGATGTCATCATCCATGAAAAATATAAAATCAAATGATGACAGTTTTAGCGCTTCGTTTCTTTGGACAGCGGCTCCATTCCTCGTGGCCTTTTGATATTGTATATTAAAATACGCAGGGTTATTAAATTTTGAGCATAAATAATATGTTGATTCATCCTCACTTCCATCATTGATTATAATTTCGGCAGGAATGAACTCCTGGTCAGCAATACTTTGTAAAGTTTTAGCAAGAATTAAAGGTCTGTTTCTGGTAGGAATTATGGCAGTACAAGGTATAACTTCCATCATTATATTACCTGATTGCTAATTTGGAAAAAAATAACTCCCGGATTTTTACGGGATCAAATTCCTGCACTGCATAAACATTAGCTTTACTGCTCAATTGGATTCTAAGAGTATCGTTATTTTTTAACTCAATAAATGCATTTTCGTATTTTTTTAAGTCAAATGTATTAATAGTTATTGATGCATCAGGATGTGCCAAACCCCACTTTACCCCTGTAGCATATTGAGGACCGGTTATTATTACCGGCAAACCCAAAGCCAGGTATTCTGTCAGCTTACTTGGGAAGTGAGTTTTATACAATTCATAATCGCCATTTTCATTAAAACAATATGGTAAAATAACTGCATCGCATTCTTCTTTTATTTTTTCCCATGTTTGCAAGGGATCAGGTGAATATCCTTTAAAAACGACCGTCTTCTCAAAGCTGCAATTTTCTAAGTGATTCATTGCTTTATCAGCATAAATAAACAGCAAAGTATTTGTGCCATAAAATGCCGGTAGCATACTTTTTAACTGGAGATCATAGCCATAATTTAATGACCCGGCATATCCTATCACCAGGGTTGGACTCTTCCGTAAGTTCTTTGAATAATTGACCGGTCGCGGTCTTAATTTTTCATCACGATTAGGGTAAAGAACACTATATTCATTAGTTTCATAACGTATCCTAAATTCATTACCCATTTCAGGGCTAACTACAAATTTTGTTGTTGCAAACCGATATATTTTTTTATTCTTTGTTACCATTAACGTTCGAAAAATTCCCTTTAGCCGCATAAAATCTTCAACATCATCATGGCAAATCAAATGCAGAGGTATGTTATATTTTTTAGCGATACGATATGCATTAAAGTAATACGGATAATCCAGCATGACTGAAATTACCATATCAGGATAAAATTCACGGATTGTTTTTTTGTTCTTTGAAGAAACTTTAGCAATGAATTTAGCCCCCACCAATGATATTAAGATGTTAATTATTGAATAAAACCTCGAATTTAGAAGCTTATGTATCCAAAATTTTTGGGAGTAATATTTACAATTAAGTTTAACGAATTTTTCATCAAGTTCAGGTCCAATAATTAAAAGTTTTGAAGTTTCATATTCCCTGAATAAACGATATAACAAAATACTTCCGGCATTTTTTAACTGTGGTATATCTCGGGAAAAAATTAAAATCTTTTTATAATTCAACATTAGCTTCTAGTGTAGAAAAGGTTGTAGTAAAGTTTATTTTCAATTGATATAACCTCTCCCTTAAATCCATTTTTTGTTAGGAGAGAATCTATAAAGCTATAAGATTTTTCTCCATCGTGGGTTTCTATAAAAAGGGATGTAATATTCGGTAAAAAATTAATGATGTGAGGAACAACCTTTAACTCTTCTCCTTCGATATCAATTTTCAGTAAAAGTTTTGTGGCTTTTTCGGGTATAAATTTCAATAAATCAACTGTTTTAACTAAAATTCCTTTGTTATCTTTGTCGTTAATCAGATGGCCTCCAAAACTTGCGCTTTTATTATCAAACCACATATCAGTTTCAACTATTGATACTGCTTTCTCAATAAGTTTAATATTTTCTATTTGATTTATTTTAATATGATTTTTAATAAATCCAATATTATATGGATTTGGTTCAAATATTACAATTGGAACATTTTTGAAGTGAGATTTTGCTAATACGCTGAAAAGTCCTATATGCCCACCGCAGTCAATTATTTGTTCCGGGATGAAATTTAATTTTTTTAAATCATATATTTTATTGATTAAAAATTCATCAACAATTGTAAAATGCGTTATATCCCCGGAATCAAAAGCAATTTTGTAATTATTAAAAGATTTAGTGTGAAATGTGATTTTAGGTATAAAAGTTTTTCCAAGTTTTGCATATAGATTAGTACCTTTAAATGGTCTATTTCTAATAAGACTATACAATATTAAAAGAAATTTGTCCTGAATAGATGATCCTAATTTAATATATTGCTTTGTTATAAGTATTTTCCTTTTAAATTTAGATTTCATAACCTGATAGTTTTAAAAGTCTCTTTGCCATCTCTTGCGGAGAATAGTTTTCCATTGCCCATTTTTTCCCAGCTTTACTTATTTCTAAAATAGTATTTTTTTTATTTGTTAGACGGTCAACATCTTCCTTAATATTTTTTAAATTGATACCAATATAATGTTTCCAATTTATTGGCATGATAGGCAATTCAACACCATATTTTTCTAGGTCAATGTGTATTGGAACACAACCTGCTGCAAGCGATTCCCAAAATCTCCAGCTATCCCATTGTATTAGCCTTGGTAATCCATTTTGAATTTTAGATGTAAGGCTGAATAGACTTTTGTAGATTTTGTTTTTATTTCCTCCACCATTTAAATAGAATGGATTAAAAGGTAAATTTGGAATTAGAAAGCCGCAAAAGGCCATTTGCATCTGTACTTCTTCTATCCTTTTGAAATAGTTTTCGTTATATCTTCCCCAGCATTGATTCCACATTAATTTTTCATAAGGATCGGAAGGAGGATTAAATAGCTCATCAATAGTTTGGTTTATTTTGTATTGCTTATTTATAAGAGGATAAAACTCAATTTTCATTTTGGCCCTTAATTGATGTTCGTAACCATGGCTTGCAGCAAAATTTGAAAGTATTTCAGGTTTTCTTGATTCAAAAGGTTTAATATTTTCAAACCTTTTGATTATTCTATAGGGTAGGCCAAAGGTCCATGGTCTAAAATTTTCAGGATATTTACACTTTTTATTAAAGTGAGATTTTAGAATTAAATCAAACTGCTGAAATTCCTTTGATGATGATATATTATAGAATTGATCATTGGAATCAAGATAAATTAAAATGCCTTTAAAATTTTGGTATTCTCTTGAATTTATATTGTATATAGTTATTGAATAATCTGGATTTGTTTTATAAAAATATGAATATGGATATATGATTATATCGCAATCTTTAGGATTTACATTTTTATTATGCTTGAATAAATAATCATCTGAATATATATTTTCTTTCCAGTAATCAGTATTAGAATAGAAATCTATTCCTAGTTTTTTTAATCCTTCAGCAATAATTACGATATCATGTTGGTAATTATATGGTTCATTTTTACAAAAGAAATAAACTGTAGGCTTATTCATTTGAGATTTCTTTTTTTTACAAGTTT
>DATBXH010000096.1:0-5144 GCA_036514375.1 Bacteroidales bacterium
AAAATCCGTCCTTTTTGTTATCATATCAATTTATCCATCAATTAATTTACTAAACAATTATAAAGGTATGATTTTTTTAACATGACCGCCAAACATGTCCATTACACCTTTCGGTGGTTTAAGTGCCTCACACAATTTCGTTATCAAAAATGCATGCCTGACCAGGAAACTACTAATAGCACCATAGATTAAATCAGTTCATTGAAGGTTTAACAGTGAAATCATCGGCCTCTTGTCGCACTGTATGCATGTTGCCTGCAGGTTTTTATAAAACATCATTGTCCATTAAAATTTCAGCAATAGCGTTTGCTTTTTTATATGCTTCACCGGTACCAATATTTGAAAGAACAATGATTGCAACCTTTTCGTTTATGAAACGAATGAGTTGACTACTAACTCCATAGTCACCGCCATCCCATGCAACATAATTTCTTCCTTTTAACGTGCCAAAGTAAAGTCCGAATGCCTGATTATCTTTGCCATTTACAAACTTTTCCGTATGATACATTAAATCATAAAATGTCTGCCCACCAAATTTTTTTGTGAAAAAATTTTGGCTCCACTTTACAAGGTCATTCACAGTTGTTACTACACCACTTCCACCATAATGAGGAGAGTTTCTCGGATGCTGAATCCATTTACCATCGTAGTTTACATCGAATCCCTCTTTTCGATATGCATCCACAATTTCATGAGTTCTTTCGTTGTAAGGAGTTACCCTGTTAGGGATAACTTCCGTATTATCATCGTTAATTATGGTATGGGTCATACCAAGAGGAGTGAAAAGTCTTTGTTTACAAAATTCCCTGAATGATTTCCCGCTCACTTTTTCTACTATTTTTGCCAGCAGCATATAATTAACATTGCAATAATCCCACTTATCTCCGGGTTTGAATGCAAGTGTATCCTGTGCCAGCGAAACTTTTATGCAATAATTGTTATCAAAATAGTTGAATGTTACCCAGCTATCACCATTAGGTCTTGGAAGTTTATAGTAATCAACGATTCCACTTGTATTATAAATTAAATGTTTAATCCTGATGGTATCTTTATATTTTGATAATTCAGGAATGAATTCTTCAGCAGGCGTTTCGAGTGTAATCTTTTTGTCAATGATAAGCAATGCGATGCAAGCCGCTGTAAATTGTTTTGAAACAGAAGCTATATCAAAAGCTGAATTGGCTGTAATCGGAATTTCATAATCAAGGTTAGCAGAACCGTAACCTTTTGTATAGAGAACATTATTCCCTTTCACTATTCCAATTGCATACCCTGCAGAATTTGGTTTTGCGTAAGCTGCAAAGATGCTGTCGATTTCATATAATGTCTTTTTAGTAAGTGTACTTTCCTTATCTTGTCCGTAAGAGTTTGTTATAATTAACAGAAAAAAAAGTCCTACTAATAATTTCATATGACTGTATTGTTTAAACTTGTCAAACGTTTGGCAAATATGTTTTGTTGGGGAGGTTCGAAGCACTTCACTATCGGGGTACAAAAAAGCTCAAATAATAGAAATGCCTTTGTATTTAGCTCTTCAACCCCAATAAAATATATGCGATGTTAGGCACAGATAATTTTTAATTCATTAATGCGTATTCTTCTATTTTTAAAGGTCCAAATACTTCATTCACTGCTTTGATCCAGCCGAATCGATTCCCAATTTTCAGACCTAAATACCGCTCCTTTAAATTTAAAAAATTACCAATCGGGAAACAATTGTTTCCATCATGGCAATCATAGCTCTGCAAAATATATTTTGTTTCAGTCAAGTCAGACCAATTCATCTGATTATTTAGCAGAGTGGAATATGATAAAGTGTCAGGATAATTATTCAATTTAGATAGACATACTTGAATTCCTGATCTTTTTATCATTTCTGTTTTAATCCCAAATCCAGTCAATAAAGGTTCTGGTGATTTAATAAATACTAAATCATAGTGTAAATCACCATTTAAATCAATTGAATCTGACCCTGGATTAATTATTGATTTTTGAGGATTTAGTTTATTAATCACAACATTACTATTGTTAACTCCGATTGATAAACCTGAGTTATCATTAGTTTTATCAACGCAGGAAAATAAAATTATGAATAAGGACAATACAAAATAATTTAAAGTTTTCATTTATATTAGTTTTAATGTCGACGGAGCGTTTTCTTTATTTGTGCCTAAACGTTACGTATAAGTTTTGTTGGGGAGCTACGGAGCGCTTCAGTATCAAGGTACACAAAACTAAAACAGTAGCTATGCTTTAGAAATTGGCGTTTCACCCCAATAAAATTTATACGATATTAGGTGGCGCATTTATTTTTCTAATCACGTCTCCAAATGTTTCAATATTTTCAAATCTTGCTCTTTGTGGATTTAATCTGACGCCAATGTGCATCATTGCGTATGCTACGACGCCAAGAATAAGTAACCACCAATGAAATCTTTTAGTAATTAGTCCTAGGATTATAATTAATCCAAAGCAACTTACAAAAATTCTGCGGCCCCATTTATAAATCCAATTTGATTTAAAATCAATAGGTGGTAAGGCATGAGGATTCAAAAGATTAACTTCTTGAATTAATAACATTCCCAACTCTCGAAACAAAGGTTCTATTCTAGTCGAAGGTTTGATGTTTTTTGTGTCGATCCCATGTCTTTGGAGATTTTTCATTAATGCCTTAAACAATCCTGCATTCAAACACTCATTTCCAAATAGCTTTATTGGTTCAACTGATTCTTTTGTCGCATTTTCCGAAATAAAAAGACAAATATCTTTAAGTGTTTTTTCGTCTGAAGGTTCAAAAACCGATAACCATATCGAAGTTTTAATATCTAATTTGAATGCAACATTAAAAAAATCCCCTAATTCGTCATTTTCAACTAAATCGCAAATATCTCTCCATTCATCAATTGTAGTCTTGAATTCAAGAATTTCATCCCTATAAACTATATCATCAACTTGTTGACGTTGTTTATAATCAGCTTTTATAAACTCCAATATTTCATTTTCACTATATCTCATGGTCGAAGTATTTTCTTAATATGCCACCTAAACATGCCCATTACACCAATTGTTGTTATCACTTTTATAGCAAAAGTATTTTGGGACTGTAACATGTTGATTTAACCCCGCCTGACAGAAAATCATTCGGGCAGGTATGTTATTACAAGATCTGTAGTATTTGGTTATCCGTTTTCTCAAGGCAGTTATCCTTGTCTAAATGTATAGGCTTCGTCATTAATTTCCAAATGATCGAACAGACTTTTTAGCTTATGCATCGCCACTGCAGTTAAATGGGTATACCTTTTGGTGGTTTAAGGTACAAAAAATAATAACTTACCTTTTGGTCAAGGCCTCCCAGTACCTTTGGCCTTTTCACGCTATCGGACCTTTAGCGACAGTTCACGTGTGTGCTTGTTACACAACCACGTTTTCATCTTTTAATTCGTTTTTACCCAAAAGCCTATTTTGAAAGTATTGATTTTATTAGCTTTTATCTTTAACCTTCTCACTCAATTAATCAAAATTAAGACTTTTTTGAGTTGTGCAACAGTGACCTGTGTTGGGTGTAGTTAATTATATTTTATTCTTTTTTTCTTCCGTCTTTCTCCATCAGTATCAATCACTATTTCTTCCTTAATAACATAATCAGGCGTTAAATATCGAGGCATTAAAATCCCAAAAGATATAAAAATCGCAGCTAATACAGCTGATCCGCCGATTAAGGAAAAAGGATTTAATCCATTACCAAAATATCCATATAAAGTCAATGCGATACCTGAAATGAAAATAATTGCACCAAAAACAATAAACCAATAATAATATCTAGTTTGTTTTGCAATAACCAAATATGTCAATGCCCCAAACCAAATAATTCCTCCGTAATTTAAAGTCAAGATATTAGCAAGATCAATAATTATGAGCAATACAAGAAACAACCAATTATAGATACCATATTTTCTAATCTTTCCCTTTTCAGGAGTAAATCGAATAATATTAGCAATCTCCTTTTGCAATCTATAATCTTTATAATTAGAAGTAATCTCGTAATAGATTTCTTCTTTCGTTTTGCCAGTTTTTAAACTATTCTTGACCTCTTCCTTAATTTTTTTCTTATCAATTTTCATGATGCAATGATTTTTCAAATTTATAATGACCTGTCACCGAAGTTTTTTTAATTACACACAAACGGTGGCAATATGCAAAGTTGGGGATTACGGTGCGATTCACTATCAAGCTACACAGTACTTGATGCGAGCTACAACCTTTAAATAACCTATAAAACCCCAATTTTTTATATTGAATGTTATATGGCGTTAATATTTAAACTATGTATAAAGACTGTCCCATTCATCTCCCATGACCCATCTTAAAGCTGACAATTTTCCGTTTATCATTCCCCATTCAAAATCATCCCAATACAAATTCTCTTTACCGTATTTTTCTTCAACTGCTTTTGCTGATTTTTTTGCACTTTCCCAAATATCATCTACAATTGTGTCATTTGCAGTTTTTATGTCAAAATCTTTTCGATCGATAATTTTTATTTCACCTGTTTCAATTTTACATGCTATAATTTGATGCCTATTATACCAAATTTTTTGTTCCAATTCACTTTCAACTTCCATTATTTCTGTCAGTCCGCGAGGTTCAAAAAATGAATCATTTTCAAATTCAATATCCTCAACTAATTCCGGATTAATTGTATTTAGAGCTTCTGGTAAACTAATAAAGTATCGTGATTTAGATGAATTGAAAATATTAGCTAAGTCTTCATGTGGAAATTTTTGATTACCATCTTTTAAACTGAAATCATTTTTATTATGAGTTATAAAAATAAGCTTAAATTCTTGTGATTCATTTTTGAGTTTATAGTCACAATATGATTCTATTATAATAGCGTCACCGATGCTATTTTTGGATAAGTGGAATGGTGCTTTTTTATCAATTGCTCTTTGTGCGGCACGTATTTTTATCTCATCCGAAAGAGGTATTTTTTCTGATTTTTTAAATAATTCTTCAATCCGTTGAATAGAACCAAATGCATTTTCCCCAAGGGTCGGAATTTTATGGTCAATATCGTTTAGTTGTGATAAAACTTTCTCCTTTATATCTTGATCTCCATGTGTTGCGACCATTTCTTTTACCTT
>DATBXH010000097.1:0-2096 GCA_036514375.1 Bacteroidales bacterium
TATCCGACCCGGTTTCCCGTTTGACCTGATAAGGTTTGCTACAGGCATATCGGTATACATCATTCCGTCAGTCTGGTCATTTTTATCAATATCGGATTCATATACCTGAGGTCCGACCAAAGTAGCTGGTCCGCTCACTGACCATCTTACTGTATTTGTTGCACCATAAACATGGGTTCCCTGCGCATCCACAATATCCGCTTTGATGATTGCAATAGACGAACGTTCGGCATTGATTTTCTGATGAGATGATCTAAGTACTATCCTGGCCGGTTCCCCTGCCATGATAACCTGAGTGGTAACACTTCTGCCTTTCTTTTTGCCGACAACACTCAAGGTTCCCTTTTCAACCAGTATGTTCTTAAATGTTACACAATGAAAATTGGCGTCGGAAGGAAATTGTATTCCCTTACTAATTCCGTTAACCTTTAGTTCAACTGTGTCGCAATTTGAATCAACCGTGATGTCCTTCATTTGACCCAAATATTGTGAGCGCCAGAAATGGGGAAGAATAAAAGCCATCGGTTCCTTGGCATAAGTGGCTTGCCACAGGTAATAAGCATATTTGGGAACACGGTATGCATCTACATAACCTTTCGGATTAATATATTTTAAAGGACAATTAAGATATTGTCTGTCACATCCATGATCGGCGTAAATCCAGGTACATAGGTTCCCGGTACCAAGTCTTCCACTGGCTATTAGCATGTTCTGCTGATGCTCCTCCGTTCCGCAATGCTGTCCGTCCTTAGGCTCGAGATCCTTCACATCCTTGTTGTACCATCCCCTGATGGTACAACGTAATAAACTTTCGATGCCAAGATTTTCGTCGGAATGCGGGGCAAAAGCACCTGCCGAACCCTCCAGTACTCTTCGGGCAGTGATAATACGTGTGGTATCTTCAGCTACTGCATATTTTGAGTCTGTGGCGTGATTGGTCTCGTTACCCATGCTCCAGATTACTATACTGGGATGATTGCGGTCCCTGCGAATCATCTCCTTCATCTGTTGCTCCTGAACTTCCGTCGAGAACACCTGATTCTTAATACTTGGAGTTTCTTCGTCGATGGCAATACCATATTTATCGGTAAGTTCATAAACCAATTTATCATTGGGATAATGAACAGTACGCATAAAGTTGTAATTCAGGTTTTCGACGATATCCTGGTAATCCATCCTGGTAATCCATTTTGGAATGGCATCACCAAGCCATGGATATTCCTGGTGCCGGTTACCGCCGTGAATAACCACTTTTTTACCGTTCATGTAGAGAAAATTATCCTTATAATCCCACCAAAACCAGCGAAAGCCAAGCGGACTTTCATATTCATCTGTAGTTTGACCGTTATCGATAACCTCAGACTTAACTTTATATAAATAGGGAGAGTCGTGTGACCACAAATGTGGTTTCATGACAGGTTTGCTCATCTGATCGAACCTGAATAATTCACCCGGTTTGATCTGTTGCTTTGATTGCAAAACCTGTACAACCTTATCCTGTGCATCAAGAATAGTAGTTTTCAGAGCACAATTTTTGGATTGATCGTAATCATTCATAACCCAGGTTTGTACCCTTACCATTCCCTGATTCTCGTTTACAGATGGTGTTGTAATAAAAGTTCCTCCCTCATGACTGGCTGAACCCTGCATGGGAATATAAAGTTTATCCTTAAGTACAAGAGTAACGTCTCTGTAAATTCCGCCATAGACATCGAAATTACCCGCTGCCATAGGGGGTATCCGGTACGAATCATTCTGGCGATTATTTACGGCAACAGCCAGCACATTATCCTCTCCCGGCTTAATATAGGATGTCAGGTCGAAATCAAAAGAACCGTAACCTCCTTTGTGGTCTCCGAGATAATGCCCATTGATCCATACTTTGCAGTACTTTTGAACACCTTCGAACTCAAGAAACACCTTTTTGTCAGCATACTCTTTTTTTAATATGAAGTGTTTCCGATACCAGCCCCAACCATACCACCAGTAGGTGTCATTTTTCTCAGAAGCATCGTGGATAAAAGGATGCAATTCGCCGGTTATTTCAAATGTGCTCCAGGTATGTGGTATTGCCACAATTGGCCAGGTGGAGTCAT
>DATBXH010000098.1:0-3525 GCA_036514375.1 Bacteroidales bacterium
TTCCCGACGATAAAACTTCAGTTCTGGCGCCAGAATTTCCACCGGCAGTTTACCGATGCTTTCAATGCGAACGAGGATCTCCTGCTCCTTCCTGATATATTTCACAAACATCCGTACCTTCCTGTTCCGCTGCTTCGGACTGATACCCGTCATGTACCAAATCACCAGGAACATCAGTAGTAAAACGCCTAAAAGTATTAGATTAGCTTCTCTGGATTGCATGAGACTAAAATTAGTGCATGGTGTTTAGTGCTTAGTAACTAAAGTCGGCCGCCAATTATTCTGTATTAAGTACAAAATACTATGCTCTAGATACTATGTACTAAGCACCGTATACTGATTACTCCACTGCCTCCTTCTTCGGAAACACCACCGAAAGAAGGATACAAATTACTAACGTACCTAAAATCACGTACAGCGAGTAAACCGAATTAAACCCGATCTCTTCGAGCCAGGTATGGAACAATAGCTTAAAGCCAACAAATACCAGGAGGAATGAAATCCCGATGTTCAGGTAATGGAAAATGTTCATCACCCTCATCAGTAAAAAGAATAACGACCGCAGACCAATGATGGCAAAAATATTGGAAAAAAACACCAGAAACGGATCACGTGTTACGGCAAATATGGCAGGAATGGAATCGGTGGCAAATATTACATCGGTAACCTCAACCACCATAAGCACGATAAACAACGGTGTAATATACAAGGCTCGTTTTCTCCAAATAAAGAAGTGATCCTTAAAATACCTGGGGTAAACACGTGCGTGTTTCGAAAGAAACTTTACCAGCCAGTGATCCTGTGGTTCTATCTTTTCGTCTTTATTTCTGTTCAGGAAGAGCTTTACTCCTGTAAAAACCAGGAATGCACCAAATATCAGCAATACCCACTCGAACTTCTGGATTAAAGCTGCACCGGTAAAAATAAACAAAAACCGCAGCACAATAGCCCCAAGGATCCCCCAGAACAATACCTGTTTGTAATATTTCTGCCGAACCGAGAAACCACTTAATATGATCATAATCACAAACACATTGTCCATCGAGAGGGTATACTCGATAAAATAACCACTCAGGTACTCCATCCCCATGTTTTTTCTGTAAATATCAAGGCTATGCTGAAAGCTCGACAAATCCAGTTTAAGCTGTGGTGCGTATTTTTTCTGAAGTCCTATTAAATCGTTAAGATTGTCGATATTATGGAGTTTATCTCCATGAAAAACAATGAATACATAAAAAAGCAATGCAAGCGTCACCCATACTCCGGTCCAGATGGTAGCCTCCCTGAGCGAAAGGATATGACTATGTCTTCCTATCACAGTCAGGTCCAGAACTAAAATGGCAAGGATGACTATACTGAAGAGACCAAAATATAAAAGTTCCGAATTTATCATAACAAAAAGCTCTTTAATAAAATATAAAAGAATTTGACGCTAAACCTTACGGTTTAAACGCTATTCCCTAAACTCTAAAAAATTAGCCTGAACAATAAAAGCAGCCCACCTGCCATAACTATCGTCACCGGTATGGTCACAACCCAAGCGATCATAATATTTGTCAGCGTCTTAGCGCGTAAATTCTTAACTCCTTTGGTTGCAAACATTGAACCTGCCACACCCGATGATAAAATATGCGTGGTACTCACCGGAAGTCCGAATTCCGAAGCGGCCCAGATTGTCAAACCTGTTACCAGGTTCGCTGAAGCTCCCTGAGCGTAATTCAATTTTTCTTTGCCAATTTTTTCCCCGATGGTTACCACAATCCTTTTCCATCCTATCATGGTTCCCATTCCAAGCGAAGCTGAAATGATGAGTATTACCCACCATGGAACGTATTCGGTAAATGTCTTCATTTCCTTCACCGCGTTCTCCATAACTTTTTTATGCTCCTTTGAGACAGGAAAAGGTTTTTCTCCAATTTGTGCGGTGAGCAACTCCTTTGACTCTTTGGCAATAATAAGAATATCCTTACGTACTTCCAGGTTCGATTCTTTCTTTAAGTCAGCAAATTTTCCTACTCCCGTCAGCATGGATTTCAAACTGTCGTTCTTTTCTTTCACGACGGCATAACTTATTTTATCCTGCACACTAAGATTCTTTACATCAACCGTGTCGATAATTGAACTTATGGTATTTACCTGCGCCAAAAGCAGATTCGGTTTCTTCTGATGATCGAGGGCAAAATGAGCAGGCACAATGGCAATCAGCACAATCATCAATAATCCTACGCCTTTCTGGCCATCGTTTTTACCATGGGTATAACTTACACAGGTACTGGTACCAATTAAGATGAGACGAACCCAAAACGAAGGTTTCTTCTTCTTATCCGATTCGGCAAAAAGCTTCTTGTATTTTATGTATCGTTTGGCAAAAAGAACGAAAGCCATAGTCAGCACGAAACCAATAATTGGCGATAACAGCAATGCCAAACCAGCATCTGTCACTTTCTGCCAGTTCAGTGCAAAAGCGCCACCATCAGGAAGCAATCCGTATGCCAGGCCAACTCCAAAAATAGAGCCTAAAAGTGTATGAGAGCTTGAACATGGAATTCCAAAATACCAGGTACCAATGTTCCAGATAATGGCAGTAAGAACCAAGGCAAGTATCATAGCGACATTATGTGCCACACTTTGATCAGTAAGCACCGAAATAGGAAAAAGATTGATAATACCAATGGCCACCAGAATGCCGCCAAAATACACACCGCAAAAATTACAGATACCGGACCAAATCACTGCAGCTTTTGGTTTCATGGAATTCGTATAAATTACCGTTGCTACTGCATTTGCAGTATCATGAAACCCGTTTATAAATTCAAAAAAGATTACTGCTACAACGCAAATGATTAAAATCAAAGCCATTCCAGTGCTTAAACCCAGCATATTCTTCTTATTAAATTATAGATCTTGTAATTATGTAATAGCTTTCTAAAAAAATTAAGGCACAAGATATAAAAATATCTTTCAACAAAACGGAATATCGAACCTTAAAAATGGAGAATTTGATCCGGTTTCGAATCATTTCGAACGAATATTCGTAAACACGTTACAACGAGTAAAAAAAGTTTTAACTTTGATCTGTTAAAATCATTCGGATATGGCAAACGGACATCATATAGATCCAGAATTAGCAAAGGAAAGAATACTTGCAAAGCAAACCCAGAGGAAATATCACCTTCCTGTAATCGGTCATTTTGCTGACCGCAGTGTTCGGTTTGAATCGATTCTCCAGGCCTGGAGAGCTACTGGTATTCATTACTCTCTCATTTTCGAAGCTTGTATCGGTAAAATTTATAAAGCAAAGAATGTGATATGGGAGTTTGAAAAAGGAAACCATTACATTAAGTACAAAGCATTTTATATGAATGCAAAAGACAATTATTCGAGACCTATCGGATTCAACGGCTGAAACCCTACACCATATATATGAATTGAAAGGGGCTCCGGTTTTCGAAGCCCTTTTTTGTTTCTGTTGCGTCAACCGGTTGCCCGGTTTGGCTGGAACCTTACCTCTGCTTATTTTATCCC
>DATBXH010000099.1:0-11872 GCA_036514375.1 Bacteroidales bacterium
TCGCTACGGCTTTAACGGCAAGGAAAAGGACGATGATTTTGCCGGAGGTGTGACCAGTGCAGTATATGATTACGGGTTTAGGATTTATGATGCGAGGATTGCGAAGTTCTTGAGTGTGGATCCATTGACAAAGAAATATCCAGAATTGACGCCCTACCAGTTTGCCAGTAATACCCCAATTATGGCTATTGATTTGGATGGGAAAGAAGCAGAACCAAGAATTTGGATGGGAATGGTTCCCCAAGCGAAATTGAAAATTTACAATGAAGATAGAGCTAAAAATGCTGGAATCAATATTGTTGGCGGTGCTCTTGGCCTGACTCTTGCTATTGATGTTTTTTTTACAAAGGGTTGGCTAACAAGAACTATGATGGCATATACAGCAGGCGATATGCTTGATTATATGAGTAAGGCAGAAAGAACCAATGATCCTGTACTAAAACAATATTATAGTCAAAAGGCAGGGGAGGCAGCAACTGTTGTTTTAACTGGATCACTTCTAGATGTTGGATTGCCTCTTGTTTTTAAAGGTTTAAGCAAAGCAGGTGTATTAAAAGATGCTAACTTTGCTCAAAATACAATTAATAAAGGAAGAGTATTTAGTACTGAAGGTCAGAAAATTTATACTGAAATGGCTGGTACACCTATAAAGACTGTAGACGACCTTGTTAACGCATTAAAAAATGGATCGGTGTCTGCTAATCAATTAAAATTAGATTATGTTGTTATTGATGGGCAAAAAGTTATATTAAATACTAGGACATCTGTAGCCTTGAGTGAGGCGGGTATCCCAAAATCAAAATGGGTTGGCGTAGATCAAACTGGAGTGGAGGTTCCTGGCATGGCAGGGACAACATTTGACGATTTAGCTAAAGCTCAAATTAAAAATAATAACTTACCAGCAACTGGTACACCAGAAACACCAAAATAATTATGAAAGCAGAGAAACCTGAAGTAATATTTAATCTTTACGATTGGCTTCCTTCATATGGGGAAAATAAGGTCAAATTGAATCTAGAAGAAGACAATTTATCTATAGATGTCTTTTTCGATTCTAAAGAAGATAGTCCAGAGTTAAAAAGAACCTTGTATTTTTCTAATGTTTGTTATTTTGTATATTCTTCTATACCGGGGGTTGAGCTAATGAATATTAATTATTCAAAACCAAAAGACTTGGGATCATTACTTGAATACAAAGAATCAGATGCTGCAAATAATTGGAATGCTCATTTTAATTTTAGTAATCACAGAGTTCGACATTATCAGTTATTTTTTTTGTCGCAAAATAAACGTCTTGAAGTATTTGCTCAAAATGTTATTATTTACTAGAAAAGAATCTAATCAATGTTGAATATTTGATAAGCTAACAAATTGAATATGAGACAAGGAATTGTATAAACTAAAATTAAATGGGCAAAACAGAACTTAGTAAGGTTATTTCATATATCCTTCGACATGCACCAGAAGAATATACATTAAAGATGGATAATGAAGGATGGGTGGATATCGATATTCTTATTGAAGTTATTAAAATAAAACATGTAGAATTTGGTACAATTACGCATAAGACTATTTTAGACTTGGTTAATTCTTTTGATAAAAAAAGGCATGAAATTAAAGGGAATAGAATAAGAGCCTTATACGGTCATTCATTAGAGAATATTATAAAGAAAGATATAGTCTCACCTCCAACCATTTTATATCATGGTACAGTTTATGAAAATTACTTAAAAATTAAGAAAACAGGGATCAAAAAGATGCAAAGGCAATATGTTCATCTTTCAGAAAATATTGAACAGGCTAAAATTGTTGCTTATAGGAGAACATCCAAACCAATTATATTAGAGATAAAAGCTAATGAAGCTTATAACAATGGTGTTAATTTTTATAAAGAAGGAGAAGTTTGGTTAAGTGATGATATTCCTCCTGATTTTATTATTTTAACGTGAGTTTAATCTTGGTTAATTTTCATAATTCGCCCTAAGCTCGGCGGAAAGTTCCAATGCGAAGCGCTAAGCGGATTTTGCAAATCCGCTTGGAACACTTAAGGATTTGTAATCCGGAATCATAAGCCAAAGCCATGCGATGTTGATTTTGCATGGCTTTGCTGTCTACAAAGTAATATGTTATCAGCAATGAAAATTACAAATTTTCAAATAGTACAAGCTGAATTGCAACTTAGCCGCAGGCGATCTCATGAACGAAGTGAATAAATTCAGCTTAGCAGGGGGCAAGATATGATTAGCAAAAGCTAATAGTAATACCTGTTTGCCGTAGTTTATAAGCCGCATCAGTTGGGTAAAGGTTTTCCTTTGTCCGGTTATCGCGATAGCGTTTGCTACCATAGTCATGGAATTCTTAATTTGCATCAATGTAAAGGATTGCCTTTTGTGGTGTTCAGGTTGGTTCAAATTGAAAGCAACTGACATCGAATAAGGAATAAGGTTTTTAGAAATCATGAACATTTTTCCACGAAGGTTTAAGCATACAAATAAGGTTCTATAAAGTCAATTTAAAGATTGTTTTTATAGTATGGTTCGGCACTCATACGGAATATGATAAAATTGACGCTAAAACAATAAGTTATGAAAACTAAAATATTAAAAACAGAACAAGAATATAACGAAGCTTGCGAAAGGATTTACAATCTTATGAATAGCTCAGAAAAACCTATTGAACCCAACAGTCCGGAAGGTGAAGAAATAGAACTTTTGTCCTTACTTGTTGAAAACTATGAGCATGAACATTTCCCGATAAATGCCCCTGATCCCATAGAAGCAATTAAGTTCAGGATAAACCAAATGAATTTGAAACAAACAGATATTGCGCCGCTATTTGGCGGAAAGACAAGGGTATCGGAAGTATTAAATGGCAAACGGCCATTAACCCTTAAAATGATTACCTTATTAAACAGGTACCTGGGAATACCTTTAGAATCGTTGGTTAGCGGAAATAAAGAAATTAGATTAGAGCCAGCTAAAAGAGAACAACTTTTAAAAATATCCTCCATTAGGGAATATTTGGAAAAAAATAGCAGGGCCGCAATGATTTAATCACACCCGCTTGCCGTAGTTTATAAGCCGCATCAGTTGGGCAAAGGTTTTCCTTTGTCCGGCTATCGCGGTAGCGTTTGCTACCATAGTCATGGAAATTCTTAATTTGCACACATGTAAAGGATTGCCTTGATTTGATGGCGGATACTATGGATAAAATTTGTACTTTTCGGGATCATCAGTAAATCCGCTATAATGAGAAAATTATTTTTACTGTTTATTTTGTTTTGCGGGCCGCTAAAGGCACAGCAGGTTGTGGAAACCAGGCCGCTGATTACGGTTACGGGAGAGGCAACCGAGAAGACAGTGCCCGATATTATCATTATCCATTACTTGGTAACCGGCAAAGTTACCCCTCAGGTGGCCGGCAGTTTTTCGTTTACCGATATGGATAAGACCGATTTCAGCCTTAAATTTGTAACGATCAATGACGGAGAAATTCAGGGTAGTCTGGATATGCTTAAAAACAATGCTTCGTTTTATTCCCTGCTTAAAGAGTTTGTGATTACGCTTACCGATACCAAAAAATACCGCGATGTTCTCCTGCAATTGATACGGCTGGATAGTGGTGAGATTACTTCCATTGAATTCCGCACTTCGAAACTTGCCGCGTATAAAGAGAATGCCCGTGCAAAAGCGATTGAGGCTGCAAGGGTTAAGGCCGAATCCATGGCATCGGTGCTTGGGCAAAGCATAGGCAAGGCCTATATGATTACCGAGGAGCCTTCGCCATTGATAAATTGGTACGACAAAAGCCAGCAGCCCGGTTTGCACCACGACGATGACGTGAACGATGCTTACCTGACACTCCCAGGATACATCAGTATTCCGGCAAAAGTTACGGTAAGTTTCGAATTGAAATAGGATTCATCCGGTTGCATTGAATCCGGTGAAGGAATATTTTTTTTATCCGACATTAATTATAATTTAGCGGTGTAAAACCTTGCAATTATTAACCTGGTTTTTAAATTAATAATCGACTTGCAATCAATCTAATTAAACTATTTTTGAAATAAAAGTGATTTATCACCAACCGACAGAACCTATGAAAAAGATGTCATTCAAAAAAAAATTACCTGCATTTAACCTGGTTGAGTTACTGGTGGTTTTGGCCATTATAGGAATCCTGGTTCTACTGGCACTTCCTAATTTAATGCCATTGATAACCAGAGCAAAGAGTACGGAAGCTCAACTTCAGCTGGGACATATTCACATGCTTGAAAAAACGTATTTTTATCAACATTCCAAATATTCGACTAATCTCGAGGAGATTGGCTTTGAACAGGAAAAGCTGTCTACCGAAAACGGTCAGGCAAATTACAAAATCGAGATTATTGAGGCCACGGATCATACGTTTAAAGCCAGAGCTACTTCAGTTGTGGATTTCGACGGAGACGGCACGTTTAATGTTTGGGAAATAGACCAGGATAAGAATCTGAAGGAAACGCAGAAAGATTAGGTATGCTCCACCTTTTGGATTATCTGTTGGCGGGGGTATTTCTTTTTGTTGCTTTTCAGGATTTCAGGTTTCGGGCCATCAGCATCTGGACATTACCCTTGATAGTGATACTGATTGTAATCATTAACTTACAGGTTACAACAGCACGGATATTGTTTATGAATGCGTTGGTCAATATTTTGGTTTTTGCAATCCAGCTGATACTGGTAACGATCTACTTCTCTTTAAAACACCGGAAAATCACCAACATTGTTAATCGTTATCTGGGTTTGGGAGATATCCTGTTTATCTGTGTGATGGGCCTTATGTTTTCCCCCCTGCTTTTTATGATTTTTCTGGTTACGGGTTTAATCACGGTTGGGTTGGGTTATATGCTGTGGAGACTGATGGTAACCAATACTTCATCTGCCATACCGTTGGCCGGCGGATTATCCCTGATGCTGACCCTGCTTTGGGCAGGTAAAATACTTTTTCATATGGGTCAGGTTTACTCCATTCCTGTCATTGAACACCTAATCGTTCGTTAATCATGGAATTACAGGAAATCATAGAGTTAAAAGCAGAATTGCAGCAGTTGGTTACTTCCGAGCAGGCCTGGCATTACGGCATCATCCCCAAAACGGTGACCCCCGAAGCCATCGGGTTTTATGTGGATACCAAACAGTATCATCCTTCGCTTATTAGTGAACTGGAAATGCTTTATGCGAAAAAGATTATACTGGTTGAGACTTCAACAGAGGTAATCCGTAAGGCACTGGGTAAGTACTACCGGAAAGGTACATCGAAGTCAAAAAACAATACGCAAAGAGTTAACTTTAACTCAGGCGATTTTCTGACAGATCTGATCGTTGAGGCCAATTCAATTAACTGCAGTGATATTCACCTGGAGCCATACGAGGATAAAAGCAGGGTTCGGCTGCGTTTGGACGGAAAACTGCTGGAACGTTACGTTATTGATAAGGAAGAATATCCGGCCCTGGTTAATAAAATTAAGATTAAGGCTAACCTCGACATCGCAGAAAAACGATTGCCGCAGGATGGCAGGATCTTTTTCCAGTCATCGGGAAATCAGTTTGACATACGTGTTTCCGTATTACCTACGTTACATGGCGAAAAGATTGTGCTGCGTCTCTTAAGCAAGGATGCTACCAATATTGAGCTCAGTGAATTGGGTTTTACACCCTTTCAGTTAAGTTCTTTTCTTGAAGGAATTAAAAACCCGCATGGAATTGTGCTGGTGAGCGGCCCTACCGGATCGGGTAAGACCACCACGCTGTATGCCACGCTTAAAATATTGAATAAGGAAGAAACGAACGTACTTACCATCGAGGATCCCATTGAATATACATTACCGGGCATTAACCAGGTTCAGCTTAAAGAAAGTATTGGACTAACTTTTGCCAGTGCGTTGCGTACTTTTTTACGGCAGGATCCGGATATTATCATGCTGGGAGAGATCAGAGATTCGGAAACAGCACAAATGGCAATACGGGCTTCACTTACCGGGCACCTGGTTTTGTCTACTATCCATACCAATTCCGCCTGGGGTATTATATCCCGGCTTCTTGATATGGGTATTCCGTCGTTTCTGCTTGCCAGCACATTGAATATGGTGGTTGCACAACGTTTGGTACGTGTACTTTGCCCGAAATGCAAAAGTGAACACCCTTTTGATCCTTCACTGCTGCCTGCAGAATATAAAGCTCCGGTAAATGTTACCTCGCATTTTACTGCCGCAGGTTGCGAATCCTGTTATTACACGGGATATAAAGGCCGGAAGGCCGTTTACGAAGTTGTTACCATGGAGCCTGCGCTCATTGAGGCGATACGTGCGGAAAAACAGGATGTGAATTCCATTCTTACCGAAAAGGGTTTTGATACCCTGGCTGACAGTGCGTATCACATTTTTGCCAACGGAGAAACAACCATGGAGGAGATTTATCCCATTTTAAAAAGTAAATCAGGTGAATAAAGAAACAGGTATGATATCATTGAAAACAAGAAGGTATGTTTTGCTGATCATCATTGCATTGTTGCCCTTGGGGCTATTGGCGCAAAACAGGACCACGGCTGTCGAAACTAAATTGAATGCATTAATACCTGATATACCTGCACTGGAAGAGAAAATTGATATTTCCGTGAGCGATGTCTCCATTCAGGAGTTTATACGAGGTATTGCAAGCAATTCCGGGCTAAATATTAATATTGATCCGTCAATTAAAGTACGGATAACGAATAATTATAACCAGGTGAGGGTTCTGGATATTCTTCTTTTTCTTTGCAAGGAATATAACCTGGAAATTACAAATACCGGAAATATACTTTCCCTGATCCCGTTTACCGAGGTGGCACCTGAAAAACCCAAACCGGTAAGAAAGGAACCCAGAATCGATTATATCCGGGATAATGATTTGCTGTCTTTTGATCTTTATAATGATTCGTTGTTACTGGTAGTGAGAAAGCTCACGGATTTAGCTCAAAAAAATGTAATTATTTCGCCTGAACTCAATAATCAAATTGTGTCGGGTTACATGAAGAATACGGCATTTGACGCTGCTCTCGAAAAATTAGCCTATACCAACCGGTTATCAGTTACAAAGACGAAGGATAATTTTTATATTATCGAAAAGGCAGATCCTGCCAAAGCAAAGGAGACCGGCGTAAAATCCGGGATGTCGGGCATAAAGGGAGAAAACAAGGATGGGGAGAATAGCGGCTCTGTTGGCATCGTTTTTCATTCTCAAAATAACTTTTCCGTCAATTGTTCGGCTGTGCCCTTATCCGACCTGGTTCGGCTTGTTTCCGATACGTTAGGGATTAATTATAGTGTCATTGATAACCTGGAGGGAAACATTGATCTGAACATTGAAAATGCGGATTATGATGAATTTTTAAAACGTGTATTTATCGGGAGCCCTTATAGTTTTAAGTTCCTGAACGGATACTATGTAATTGGCAAGAACGATAATGCATTGTTAAAAACAACGAAAATCATAAAATTACAATACCGCACGGTTGATAAAATTACGGAATTAATACCCGAAGATGTTGCAGGTAAATTAACCATAAAAGAGTTTGCGGAACAAAATAGTCTGATTGTGATTGGAAATCCGTTTCAGGTTCAAAAGATAGAATCTTTTGTAAGTGAGATTGACCGGGTTGTTCCTTTGGTCTTAATCGAGTTGCTGATTGTGGAGGTGAACAAGACAAAGTCGGTTACTGTCGGTTTAAATGCCGGGATTAAATCAAATTCTTTTACAGGGAATAAGACGATTTCTCCCAGTGTGGATTACGATGTTTCCACTCAGACGATCAATAATATCCTTGGAAAAATGAATGGTTTTGGGTGGGTTAATTTTGGTAAAGTAAGTCCGAATTTTTATTTAAATATCCAGGCTTTGGAGAATGACGGGAAAATAGTGATCCGGTCTACTCCGAAGCTGGCGACTTTAAACGGCCATGATGCAAACCTTTCCAGTGGTGAGACTAAATATTACGAGGATAAAAAAAGTAACATTATTGGAACACAGAACCCAACGTTATCTAATTCATCTACATGGACGCCAATAAAAGCAGATTTAAAGGTTACGATAAAGCCATTTGTTTCGGGCGACGAACAGATTACACTGGATGTTACGGTGGAGCAATCTCAGTTTACGCCGCGTGAGTTCCCGGAAGCCCCTCCCGGTTCAGTTACCAGGAAGTTTCAATCGCTTATCAGGATGAAAAACCAGGAGATGGTATTGCTGGGAGGATTGGATAAGTTTTCAACAACCACTTCTTCGCAGGGGTTACCATTGCTGGCAAGGATACCGATTCTCAAGTGGCTTTTCGGGTCGAATACGAATGCAAAGACAGATACTAAACTCAGCTTGTTTATTCAACCTACTATTATCTATTAATTCTTGAACTGGAAGACAAAAATTACGGATTACTTAAAAGGCAATGCTGCCACCGGGATTGACCTGACGTTATTAAATGATGATAAAGTCAGGATTAATTTTGTTGTGCTTCAGAAAAGAAAGAATATTGTTGAAATTTCGAAGCAGTGCGTTGATATACCAACCCTGGAAGATTTATTTGTCCGGATAAGTTCAGCAAGTCCTGTATTTTTAAGTATTAATGGCCGGGGAATTGTTCATAAATCCGTGCAGTTTTTGGATACTGAAGAGGATGATGATATTATAAAATTGGCTGCTCAGATCTTTCCTAATTTCTCTGAAAAGGATTTTTGGGTTCAAAAAGAGGTTATTGATTCGCAGCATGGTTTTATTTCAGTAGCCAGAATTGAGTTAATTCAAACTATTATAGAACAATTTAGTGCAAAGGGGATTTTTGTAAATAGTGTTACCATCGGTCCGTTTGCAATGAATTCGCTGAGTAGTTTGTTAACTTCCTATCATGATATTTATTGCAATTCAACTCAGATTGGACTTAAAAACGGAATCATTGTTTCCGTTCAGCATGTCGAAGAAAAAGAGGAAGAAATTATTTATGCTGTTGGCGATGAAAAAATAAGCAATAAGCTTTTGCTGGCTTATGCGGGTTCCTTTTGTTTTTTTGTTGAGAAATATTCTGAGATCCATCAGGAAGATGTGATAATAAAACTTCGGAGTGATTTTTTATATAAGAAAGGGTATGTGTTTGGCGGATATATAGCTTTATTCGTGCTATTTATCGGGTTATTGATAAATTTTGTTTTTTTTGATCATTACAACAAACGCCTTGCTGAATTATCCGTTCATCTTAATCAAAGTAAAAATCTTGTCAGTCAATTATCTGAACTAAAGAAGGAACTAAAAGAAAAGGAATCTTTTTTTACAGATAATAAATTCCTGGAAATGTCCAGGTCATCTTATTTTGCTGACAGGATAGCTTTTTATAAACCGGCAGGGATTACCCTTACGCAGCTAAGCATATTTCCACCCGAAAAAAAGATATGGAGCAAAGATGAAATCAAATTTAAAAGCGATGTCATTTTAATTGCAGGGAATACGATTGTTGTTCAGGATATTGATAGCTGGATAAAAAACTTAAAAAAGGAAAGCTGGGTGAAGGATTTAACCTTAACGAACCTGAAACAGGGAGAGACGGTGAATAAAACGGAATTCGAGCTTGAATTAACAATTAATTAAGAATCGGTTTGTTCAGGAATTTATCATACAAGAAGCGATTTTATTATTTAGCAGGCGGAGCCCTTTTTTTGCTATTTATCGGATATCATCTTGCTGTAAAAAAAACATTTCATTTAAAAAGCGAGTGCAGTCAAATTGAGAAAGATATGGCCGAATTAAAGGATGCTCCCGGCCAAATACTGAATTTAAAGAAGAAACTGGGCAGCCTCGACAATTCTGTACATATTGCCTTTAATAAAAAACAGACGATTCAGGACTATCTTCTGGAACAGATTGCCGATTATTGCAGCAAAAACAATATTCTCATTAAGGAATATCCCAAGCCTCATGTTTATAGTAAAGATGATTATACCATTGAGACGAATCATATTACACTGGCAGGCCCCTATATCAACCTGCTAAAACTGCTTTATCATATTGAACAAAAGTACAGGTTGGGGAAGGTCTCGTCTGCCCGATTTTACACTGAGATCAATGACAAGACTAAAGTGAATGAACTGATACTGGAATTGTACATTCAAAATATCAAACCAAATGAGAAATAATTCCATCTTTTTTACAGTTGCAGCAGGCATGCTGCTTTTTGCAGGGTGTGAAGATCTGGAGCAAACTGACATCAGTCAGGTTCATGTCCAGTTAAATGCTCCTTCCAACAAATTAGTGACCAATTTGACCACATTGACATTCTGGTGGGATAGTATTTCCGGGGCACAATCCTATAATCTTCAAATCGTAAGTAAATCATTTACACAAATTGAACAGGTGTTGCTGGACACCGTTGTCAAAAAGAACAAAATACGAAAGAATCTGAACCTCGGAAAATATGAATGGCGTGTGAGTGCTATAAACGGAAGCAACAGGGCATACTCTGATACTTTTTCTTTTGCTATTGATACGGCCAAAAGTGCTCTGAACAACAGGGCTCTGTTGAAAAGTATTTCTGAGGCTAATTTTTAATAAAACGACCATACATGAGATAGTATGATGAAACGAAGTTCATTAAAATATATTCTGATTGTTTTTGTCATCATAGTATGGGGTATTGTTTTTTATAAGGTAATTAAGGTTATCAGAGGATCTGAAATTACAGCAAATCATAATATTGTATTCACCAAAAGCGATTCCACCCACCGCACTGTGGATACGTTTAGCATTATTGCTAATTATCCGGATCCTTTTTTACGGAGAAGCATAGCTCAGGCAACTTCCGAAAAGAAAGGTATCAATAAAGAGAAGAAAGTAAAATCTCCCGTGGATGCTCAAAAGAAAATGCCTTCTTTTAAAAATTGGCCGAATATCATTTATGCCGGATTAGTTTCGAATCCCGGAGGTAATAAATCCACTGTATTGATCACCATAAATGGTGCCGGCAATATTATGAAAAAGGGTGATGTTACGAATGAGATAGAAGTGATTGCAATAACAAGAGACTCTGTAAAATTAAGGTTTCAGAGTGAATATCGATATATAAAGAGGTATGGAACAAAATAAAATAATCAGGTCAGGTATACTATTTTTTTGCAGTATTTTTTTCTACGCTGTTGTGATTGCTCAGGATATGCCAAAGGAACTAAGAACCAGGGAAATACTGCTTACTTACACCGATTCTTTGTTGAAATTTAATATACTGACTAAAGCCTTACAGAAAGAAACGAAAACTTCTCTTTTATATTATTGGTTTGGATCGGAAATGCTGCATATTAACAGAGGTGGTTGTGCCGGTAATCTCTTGGATGGTAAGTACCTGGTTTTTGATAAAAAAATGAGGTTACGCGTGGAAGGCTTTTTTAAAGAAGGGTTAAAAAGCGGAATTTGGAAATCGTGGTATGAATCGGGCGAGTTGATGTCCGTTGTAAAATGGGAAAATGGCCAAAAAGAAGGGAAGGCATTCTTTTACGACAACTTCGGGAATTTACAGAAAGTTTGCAATTATAAGGATGATTTACTGGATGGGACAACAGTCGTTTATCGTGGCAAAAGCATTGAAAAGATAAAGTATAAAGACGGAATTGAGAAAAAACCGGCGCCAAAGAAAACGAGACAAATAAAAAGAACGGAAAATTTGAAAGGTTATAATAAGATTTCCATATCCCGGAACGATACCACGCATAGATCGACCTCTTTTTTTCACCGTCTTTTTAAGAGAACTTCAGGCCCAGATAATAAGAAGAATAAAGTAAATAGGCCTGATAATAAAAACATTGTTGGGGCTAATAATATAAAAA
>DATBXH010000100.1:0-2099 GCA_036514375.1 Bacteroidales bacterium
AAAAGGTCCGCCATGAAAAAAAGATGAAAGCGATGGAACAGGAACATAGGGACGAAACATTACAGGCAGAAAAAGAAATAGAACATCTTAAGAATGAAAAACTTGTATCAGAGATAAAACATAAAAACAAGGAACTTGCAAATTCAACCATGCACCTGATCCAAAAAAATAAATTTTTGAATTCCGTAAAAACTGAAATCAACAATTTAGTGGATACGAACATAGATGGTCCTCAAAAATCAAGCTTAAAGCGACTTCTTCGGCACATTGATAAGGATATCAACAACGAAAAATACTGGAGAGTATTCGACGATTATTTCGATGATGTGCATCAGGATTTCCTCTCGCGCATGAAAGATACACATAAAGATTTAAGTCCAAAAGAATTAAGACTTTGTGCATATTTAAGGATGAACCTTTCGAGCAAAGAAATAGCAGTTCTCATGAACATTTCCATCCGCGGGGTAGAAGTAAGCCGTTACAGGTTACGGAAAAAGTTAGGCATTGAAAGAGATACAAACCTGACCGAATATATTCTGAAATTCTGAGCCGGATAATCTTTCTGTGCAATTCCTAAAATCAAATTTCCATTTGATAATCAAAAAACTACAATTTTTGGTGTAGTAATTTTGACGTACCTGTTTTTCGACTGTGTAGTAGTTCAATTGCAGTTCAAAATTCTTCCCAAAATAAAGCTCGGTGTACATTTGCGGCATTCATAACCATTTTCACTACTAATTAAATAACCTAGAAAATGAAACAAATCTTAAGTTTTTTGCTCCTGTTTTTGCTGTGCATCCACGCACAGGCACAGGAGAGGACAGTAACAGGTGTCATAACATCTGGCAGTGACAATCAACCTTTAACAGGAGTTTCTATCCTTATTAAAGGAACATCAAACGGAACACTTACCGATATTGATGGTAAATACTCCATCAAAGTTCCTGATGATAATGCCGTATTGGTTTTTACCTATGTTGGTTTTGTTAAGGAAGAAATGACAGTGGCCGGCAAATCGGTAATTGATGTAAAATTAATGGAAGACCTGACTAAACTCGACGAAGTAGTTGTAGTTGGCTACGGTGTTCAAAAGAAAAGCCTGGTAACAGGATCTATTGCCAAGATAAGCGGTGATGATCTAACCCGGAGTCCAAATCTGAGGGCTACTCAAATTTTGCAGGGTTTAGCTTCAGGTGTGGTTGTATCAAATGCATCGGGGCAACCCGGGTCGGGAGTATCCGTGAGGGTCCGTGGAATTGGTACAAATGGAAGTGCTGATCCATTATTTATCATTGATGGTCTGCCTACAAGCGATGCGGGACTGGATTTTCTGAATTCATCAGATATTGAATCTATCGAAGTCCTGAAAGATGCAGCTTCTTCTGCAATTTATGGAGCTCGTGGTGCAGGCGGAGTTGTTTTGATTACTACTAAAAAAGGGAAAGCAGGTTCAAAGCAGGTCAATTATAATGGATATTATGGCTTGCAAAACCCATGGAGAAAACTGGATTTATTGAATAGCAGAGAGTACATGACCCTCATTAATGAGGCGGCTGCCAATGCTAACAAACCTGCAGTTTTTTCCCAGGCTTTTATAGCCAAGAATCAGTATGATACTGACTGGCAAGATCAAATGTTTAACTACAATGCTCCCATTCAAAGTCATGTGCTATCCATTTCGGGAGGAGACGAAAAGTCAACTTATATTTCATCACTTTCCTATTTTGGTCAGGACGGTATTGTTGCTAAAGGGAATTCAAATTTCCAGCGTATCACTTACCATCTCAGCATCACCCGAAAAATGGGTATACTGGAAGCCGGAAGCACCATTAATTTTGCCAATATAACCAACAAAGGGATTGACGTCAATAATCAATACGGAGGAAGCAGCTTAATTCAAGCTTTAAATACACCTCCAATCGTGCCTGTTAAAAATCCGGACGGAAGCTGGGGAACACCATCACAGCCTGGTATCGGACTAGGTATGCAGGAGATAACAAACCCTGTTGCCATGCTAAGTTACCTGAATGCTACAACCAATACAAACAAAGGAGTTGGCAATATTTACGGCGACCTGGATTTTAGCAAACTTACTCCAG
>DATBXH010000101.1:0-3545 GCA_036514375.1 Bacteroidales bacterium
CAGGGTTTGATGAAATCGTACATGGCTGAAGCTTATTATCTAAGGGCACTGTCATACTTTTATCTGGTTCGCAACTTTAAGGAAGTACCATTAATTCTCGATCCATATCTTTCCGACGATCATAGTTATGAGGTTGCAAAATCATCTGAATCGGAGATTTTTGATCAGATAAAAAGAGATTTGGACACTGCCTTGGTTTCTACCAAAGAAGTATTCGATCAAACATGGGAATCGAAAGGCCGGGCTACGAAATGGGCTGTCTATACTACCCTGGCCGATGTATACCTTTGGACCGGTGAGTATGACAAATGTATTGATGCTTGCGAAGCTGTCATGAATTCAGGCCGGGTTGGTTTGATCAGAGGAATGGTTGGAACCGTAAACAATTGGTATACCATTTTTAATCCCGGAAACAGCAATGAAAGTATCTTTGAGTTACAGTTCAACTATAATTTAGGTCAAAGTAACTCGCTGGTAACCTGGTTCTCCACGTCTAATATTTTTGCCATTTCGCCTTACATGGTTCAACTTTTTGAATCGTCGGTGGAAGATATCAGAGGTAGCGGAGTATCTTACAGTGGAATTTATTCCTGGAAATATGTAGGAATTAGTGCCAACAGTGTTACACCTCGTACGGATTATCCTAATTGGGTCATCTATCGCATGGCTGATATTTATCTGATGGAAGCCGAAGCCTATATATTGAAAACTCCCGAATTGGATAATAATCAGAATAACATCAACTATGCGAAAGCTATCGATCTGGTAAATACAATACGCTCAAGAGCCAATATTTCGATTCCGCTCTCTGGTACTAACGATGAACCCGGTATGCTTAGTATCGTAATGGATGAAAGAGCCAGAGAATTCTTTTCTGAGGGGAAACGTTGGTACGATCTTTTACGGGTTGCCAGATTACATAATTATCAATACAAAGATTATCTGATAGACCAGGTACTGCAGTCTGCATCTGCAATGTATTCTCCTGTGATAAAAGCTACCCTGATGAATACAGACAGCTACTATTTGCCTATTTCGGATAGTGAGTTGAAACTAAACCATAAGCTCGTACAAAATCCGTATTACCAAAATATAAAATAACTATGCAGCCAATAAAAAATATACATATGAAAAATATATGCATCGTTCTTTTCTTGGGCTTACTCTTGTTTTCGTGCAAAGATCCGTACGAGAATAGCATCTACAAAGCCTATGATCAATTGCCAGTGGCTTCCTATATGAAATCTCGTCCCGAAGTATTTTCTATGTGGACGAGCATTGTCGAGAAAGCCGGACTGTTTAATACCTTAAATTTACAGACCTATCAAAAGAGTACCTTTACTTGTTTTGTACCTAACAATGATGCTGTAACTGATTATCTGAAAGGTAAAGGTCTTTCCTCGGTTAACGACCTTTCCACTGATGATGCTGCTATACTCGTTAAATATCATACGCTGGGATCAGTTAGCTATACGGAAAGCATGTTTACCAGCGGTGTAATTAGTTATCCTACCATCACAGATGATAACTTGTCTCTTGAGTTTAGAGAGGGAGGGTTAAATTCTATTTATTTGAATAGTCTGGCAAGACTGGTGGAAATTGATGATACTGTAACAAACGGTGTAATTCATGTAATCGATCATGTTTTGACCCCAATTACAGAAACTGTATCTGATAAGTTAAGTAATGATAAATTCAGTATTTTTAATCAGACAGCGGCTGCAACAGGTTATCAGGACAGCTTAAAGCAAATTAGTAAAAATATTCTGGATGGTTATGGAAATACAGTGGAGAAAAAGTTCAAGTATACCGTTTTTGCGGTTTCCGACAGCGTTTACAAGTCTAAGAATATATCTTCTTTCAATGATTTGTTGACGAGTTTGGGTGTTTCAACCAATGATTATACTTCTTCATCCAATCCTCTAAACAAATATATGGCTTACCATATATTAGGGCAAACCAGATCTTATTCAGACCTTTCGGCTTTTCCTTCGGGAACATCATCAATGAATATCAGTGCTATTTCCAACGATCTGATCAACTTACGGAATGTCTTTGGTACTTTGTACATTAACTACGACAGTGTGGCTCATCAGGGAGTAGCCTTCGTTAAAACTGACAATAACTGTAAAAACGGTGTGATTCATGAAGTAAGCGATATAATGCCTATTAAAACTCCGCCATTAGTTAAAGTTTTATGGGATCTTACCGATTATCCTGATTTGGCTGCTGTATGCAAAAGTTATCAAAGTAGTTCTTTAAGTAGCGCCTATCAGCTTGAAATTACAAATGGTCTTGTTTCCTGCTATAACTGGAAATGTATCCCTGAAACCAGAATGGGTGCGATATATTACCGGAATAGCGCCAAGAGTGGTGAAACAGTGGGATTTAGTTTAAATAAGCATGACCAGCTTCGTTTGTCACTTGGTATTTCCGGATGGATCGAAATGAAATCGCCGGTACTGATTCAGGGTAAATACAAAATCAGTATTACTTATGACAGTCCTTCTGCTAAAACAAATACAGGTATTATGCTCTGTTCGATGGACGGTGTCCAGTTAGGAAATCAGGTGGTAGTATCCAATACTTCCGCTGAAGCTGCTAAAACCGCTGTATTGTCGAGTTCTTATCAGTTTACGGAAACAAAACAGCATGTTCTTAGAATCATCAGTATTGATGGTAATTTGTTGCAACTTGATTGTGTCACATTTGAACCAGTAAATTAATTGAATATGAAAAATATATTTATTATAGGCTTGCTTGTCCTCCTTTTTGCATCCTGCAAAGATAAATGGGACGATCATTATTCTTTAAACTCAATGGGCAATGATTCGATCGTTTCGAATCTAAATCTTTTGGATTATTTAAGAACACAACCACAATATTCAAAATTTGTGGATGCTCTCGAAAAGACTGGGGTTGCTCAGGAATTGAGCAGAGATCAGTACCTCACGGTATGGGCTGTTGATAATGATGCCATGTCACAACTCGAATCCATTGGAATGGTTGACACATTTGTGATGCAATATCATGTCAATTATTTAAAGTTTACTTATGATAAACTTAAGGACGGCATGAGATTAAAAGCTCTGAACAATAAGTACATTCCCGTGAAACTCGATAACTCGGGTATTATTACGATGGCGAATGTCGAGATAAAGAAGCCCAATCAGATTTGCAAGAATGGGGTAGTAAACGAATTATCCCAATTGATGGTTCCTTTAATTAGTATCTACGACTATGTTAGAAGCTTGGGAGGTGATTACTCAATGATCCGGGATTCTATTCTCTCTTTGAATGACACATTGTTTGATAAAGCCAATAGTGTACCGGTTGGAGTGGACAAATATGGTAATACTGTTTACGATTCTGCATTCTATATTAAAAACCCAATCATGGATACGGTGGATATCCGTTCGGAATTTATTCAATCAACCATGTTCCTTCCTAGTAACGCTATTATTTTGAATTGTATCGGTGACATGAAATCTCAATATGAGAAAATCGGTCGTGTATTTGCCAAGTCGGATACCACTTTAGCTTTC
>DATBXH010000102.1:0-7258 GCA_036514375.1 Bacteroidales bacterium
ATGAGGTTAAAACTTTGGAAAACGAAGCCAACATTACCTTTTCGCATATCGGTACGGTTCCGTTCTTTGAATTTCGACACTTCCTTGCCATCAAAAAGATACTGTCCCCTTGTCGGGTTGTCCAATAATCCCAGGATGTTGAGCAATGTCGATTTTCCGCAACCCGAAGGTCCCATGATAGCTACAAATTCGCCTTTTTTTACCTCAAAACTCACTTTGTTTAGAGCAGTTGTTTCAACTTCATCGGTACGAAATACTTTGGTAAGTTCAATAGTTCTGATCATTGTGTTTATCATATTGTATAGGTTAATGCTCTCTTGCTATGATGCGCCGACCGAAAGCCGCAAATTCCCGGGAATCTGTGCCGGCCATCTGAGTTGATCCGAGAGAAATTTTTATCTGAAAATATAATAAATATTATCATGCTATTTGTATGCCAAAACAAATGCCAAATACATAAATTTATAATTAACAGTAGTTTAAGTAGTATCCGGAACGCAGGAATGTAAAGAAACATAACATCCGGTTGTCAACTTTTTTGACACTGTGCGATTTGGATGTAAAACTTTCTTAAATTTGACTCACAAGTTGCTTAGGGATTTAGACGAAAGGTTTTTTAAATATGTAACCTGTCTTATTTATTTCTGATAGTCTGTTAACAGTCTATTATCCTACAGCCTAATAACCCAATATATCATGAAATCCGGCAAAATCCTTATCGCTGACGATAACAAAAGTGCACTTAGCGCTCTGAAACTCTTGTTGCAATTCGAGTTTGAGACTATTGTTGCCATTTCCAATCCTAACCAGATTATTTCTGAGCTTCGCAATACCGATTTCGATCTTGTGCTTCTCGATATGAATTTCTCCGCAGGCATTAATACCGGAAACGAGGGAATTTTCTGGCTGGGAGAAATAAAGAAGCAATCGCCGACTTGCGAGGTGGTGATGATTACTGCTTATGGCGACGTTGAGCTTGCTGTAAAAGCTTTGAAACACGGTGCAGCCGATTTTATTCTGAAACCATGGGAGAACGAGAAATTGATCGCGACTTTACAGTCTGCCTATAAATTAAGGTGCTCGAATCTTGAGGTAGACGAACTTAAAACACGGGAACGCACCCTTAAGAAAGAAATAAATACTGATCAGCGTCAGCTTATCGGATCTTCCCCAAAAATGCTTAAGGTTTTGCAATTAATTGGCAAAGTGGCCAAAACCGATGCAAATGTGTTAATCACCGGAGAAAATGGCACAGGAAAGGAACTGGTTGCGCGCGAAATTCATCATCGATCCGACCGGGCTTCAGAGTTACTGGTTTCCATTGATATGGGTGCCATCCCCGAAACGTTGTTCGAAAGTGAATTGTTTGGACATAAAAAGGGTGCATTTACGGATGCCCGCGAAGATCGGATCGGAAAATTTCAACTTGCCCATTGCGGCACCCTTTTTCTTGACGAAATAGGCAACCTGCCTTTGTCAATGCAGGCTAAATTACTTGCAACTCTTGAAAACAGGACTATTGTCCCCGTGGGTTCCAACAAACCTGTGGAAATCGATATCCGCCTGATCAGTGCTACGAATTGCGATTTGGAGGATCTGGTGGAAAAACAACAGTTCCGGCAGGATTTGCTTTACCGTATGAATACGATTCGGATTGAGGTTCCACCATTGCGCGAACGCGGTGATGATATTGAACTTCTGGCAACCTTCTTCCTGAAACGTTTTGAAAAGAAATACCGCAAATCGCAACTAAAGCTGAATTCCGAAGCCATCCGGAAACTATCCAAATACCATTGGCCCGGCAACGTCCGTGAACTTCAGCATGCTGTGGAAAAGGCTGTGATCCTCTCCGAATCTTCCGTTATCAATGCAGATGATTTTACCTTAAGGGCCTCGGTAAGTCATAGGGAAAATCAGCTTCTCACGCTGGAAGAGATGGAGAGGCAAATGATTGAGGCTGCCATGGATAAACATCAGGGCAATCTCACTTATGTTGCCAACCAATTGGGCATCTCACGACAAACACTTTATAACAAAATCAGGCGATATGATCTCTAAGTCGTTTAATCTGCTGATCATGCTGCGTCTGCTTATATGTGTCGCCATAGCTACTGCAATGGGGTATTTTATTTCAGTTCGGGCATGGGATATGGTTGTTTTTTGCTTCCTGGCATTGGCAGCTTTCGTTTGGAATGTTATTTATACAATCAATTCGGTTAACAGGAAAATCTCGTTTTTTTTTGATGCTGTAAGGAATGAGGATACAACGCTTCATTTTCCGGAGAATGTTTCGGATAGGTCTGTCAGAAGGCTAAACCAGAGTTTTAATAAAGTAAATGCCATGATCTCGGAAATCAAGCTCAGAAATGAGCATAACGAACGGTTTTTCCGGGAGATTATGGAACGTTCGGCTACAGGCCTCATTGCTGTCGATGAAAAGGATTATGTGGTACTGGCTAACGAATCGGCTCTGAATTTTATTGGATTGCCTCATATCTCGGTACTTTCTCTATTGAAACAGAAAAAGCCCGAATTGCATGAAGCTTTGCAACAGATTCAGCCAGGACAGGGGAGAACGATTAAAATACCGGATGATTCAGGCCTCAAAGTGATTTCGTTAAAAGTGAAAAGCTTTCAGTTTGGGGAGAAAAAATACAGGATCTATTCGTTGTCCGACATCAAGACTGAGATTGAAGAAAATGAACTCGACTCCTGGCAGAAGCTTATCCGTGTGATGACGCATGAGATCATGAACTCAATTGCCCCAATCACTTCGCTTAGTAATACTTTACGCAGGTTTTTTGTCCGGGAAAATCAGCCGGTAGACGCGGGCAAAGTTACACAACAGGACGTTCAGCAAACCATTCAGGGGTTGGACGTGATTGAACAACAGGGGCAAAGTCTGATTCATTTTGTCGATTCGTACCGGAAATTAACCAGGATTCCCAAGCCAAGCTTCAAATCAATTCAACTATACTCCTGGTTTGAAAGTATTAGGCTTCTTATGAATAATGAAATAACTGAAAGGGGTATTGAGTTTAAATGCTCTGTAAAGCCCCGTGATCTTTCGTTTATTGGGGATGAGAAACTTCTCACCCAGGTTCTTATTAATCTCCTGAATAATTCAATGGATGCGTTGAGAAGTGTTGCAAATAAAAGAATTGAGATCAGGGCTTCCGAAACTGCCGATGGTGGAGTCAAAATAGCTATCATTGACAATGGATCGGGTATTAATGCAGATGAACTCGATAAGATCTTTATTCCATTTTATACGACCAAGGAAAGCGGCTCAGGGATCGGGCTCAGTCTGGCAAGGCAAATTATGCGGCTGCATAAAGGTGCCATTGCCGCCAGTTCTGTACCAGGTAAAATTACTGTTTTTACCATGACGTTTTAATCGGAACTGAACGTCATTAAATTATTTACTAATGCATACCCTGTGTCTGAGAATTAGTCTCTGCTGGATTGATTTAGTTGTAAGCTATTAAGTATATATATTGTCATAAACTTTCTATCTGTTTTATTGTTAGTTATCACATGGAAATGATTTAAATCATAAAAAATGAGGTTTACGATACTTTTTAATCGTTTGGTGCTGTTTAACATATACGGCACATATTATTTTTTTTAAAAAATTTGTTATCTAAAGGCTTTTTATATTCACACTTTATAAATATATTTGCCAAATAAGAAAAAGAAATATGAAGAATCTATATATCATTCTCAGCATTATTTTGTTAGCCCTTATTATTAGGAGCTGATTGAGAATGGTATGTTGATATATAAAATATTAAAGAGCCATTCTCGAACAAGAATGGCTCTTTTGATTTTAAGGGAGTAGTAATAACCAAAAACGATTAAACAATTTATCATGGAAGAAAAACTGTTTATTTTCGACACAACCCTGAGGGATGGAGAGCAAGTCCCAGGATGTCAGCTCAACACGGTGGAAAAGATTGAAGTCGCCCGTGCGCTTGACGAACTTGGGGTTGATATCATCGAAGCAGGGTTTCCTATCTCGAGCCCCGGAGATTTCAATTCAATTGTAGAAATCTCGAAGGCGGTTACCCGTCCTGTTATTTGCGGATTGACCCGCGCAGTTGAAAAAGATATTGATGTTGCTGCCGATGCCCTAAAGTATGCCAAGAGAAAACGTATCCATACCGGTATTGGGACTTCATATTACCACATTACCCACAAGCTAAAATCGAATCAGGAAGAAATTATTCAACGCGCAGTTGCGGCTGTGAAGTATGCCAAGAAATATGTTGAAGATGTGGAGTTCTACGCTGAAGATGCAGGCCGCACCGATAACGAATATCTTGCACGTGTTATTGAAGCTGTGATTGCGGCAGGAGCCACTGTATGTAACATCCCGGATACTACCGGTTATTGCACTCCTTATGAATATGGTGAGAAAATAAAATTCCTTCGGGAAAATGTAAAGAATATCGATAAAGCAATTCTTTCTACTCATTGTCATAACGACTTGGGTATGGCAACGGCTAATTCGATTGCAGGAATTCTGAATGGAGCCCGTCAGGTGGAAGTTACCTTGAATGGTATTGGTGAACGAGCAGGTAATACCGCACTTGAGGAAGTCGTAATGACTATAAAAAGTCGTAAGGATATTCAGGTTTTTACCGAGATTAATACGCGTAATATATTTAAAACAAGCCGTTTGGTGTCGACCTTGATGCGTATGCCTATTCAACCTAATAAAGCCATCGTTGGTCGTAATGCATTTGCTCATTCGTCGGGTATACATCAGGACGGAGTATTGAAAAACCGTGAAAATTATGAAATTATCGATCCACAGGAAGTTGGGATCAGCGAATCTTCTATAGTACTGACTGCACGCAGCGGACGCGCTGCTTTGAACCATCATCTTCAGCGCCTTGGTGTAACACTAAACCAGGAAGAACTGGACGATGCTTATAATAAATTCCTGAAACTGGCTGACAGAAAAAAGGACATCAACGACGATGATCTGTATGTGATTGTTGGCGTTGGTAAAGCAGAACAAACCCGTACCATTAAACTTAAATACCTTAATGTTGTTTGTGGTAAGTCTGCCATACCCATGGCAACTGTTCAGCTGATTATTGATGGTGAAGTTAGTCAGGCTACCTCATCAGGGGCCGGACCGATTGACGCTTCGTTTAATGCAGTCCGTCAGCTTATCCAGAAGAAAATAAATCTTGAGGAATTTCTTATACAAGCTGTCACCCGTGGCAGTGACGATGTAGGTAAGGTTCACATCCAGATTGAAAACAAAGGGAATATTTACTATGGTTTCTCGGCAAATACCGATGTGGTTACCGCTTCAGTAGAAGCCTTTATTGATGCAATTTCGAAAATACATTAAAAATGGTCAATAGCGATCAGACCATAGTCCATGGCCGAGCTCACATTTATGGACTATCGACTATGGACTATCGACTTTAATTTAATAATCATGAGCAAGAAAACTTTATTTGACAAAGTTTGGGATAGCCACGTAGTGAAGGAAATAGAAAGTGGCCCCTCGGTGCTGTATATCGATCGGCACCTTGTACACGAAGTAACCAGCCCGCAGGCATTTGCCGGCTTGGACAAAAGAGGCATTAAAGTAATACGTCCAAAGCAAACATTTGCCACGCCCGACCATAATGTTCCCACCAAGGATCAACATCTTACTATAAAAGATATGTTGTCCCGTACACAGGTTGAAACCCTGACGCGTAATTGTGAGAACCACGGTGTTACTCTTTTTGGGTTAAATCATAAGTGGCAGGGAGTTGTGCATGTGGTAGGACCGGAGCTAGGTATAACTCTTCCTGGGGCAACAATGGTTTGCGGGGACAGTCATACATCAACTCATGGAGCATTTGGAGCCGTAGCATTTGGTGTGGGAACATCCGAAGTAGAAATGGTGCTTGCCACACAGTGTATTATGCAGCCAAAACCCAAGAAAATGAAAATTGAGATCACTGGTACCTTGAGTAAGGGTGTAACTGCAAAAGACATTGCTCTTTATATTATTTCAAAAATAACTACTGCAGGAGGCACAGGTTATTTCATTGAGTACACAGGTTCGGCTATTACCAGTCTTACCATGGAAGGTCGGATGACATTATGTAATTTAAGCATCGAAAGCGGTGCCCGTGGTGGTATGATTGCTCCGGATGAGACCACCTTTAATTACGTAAAAGGTCGTGAATATGCTCCGAAAGGTGCCGATTGGGATAAAGCCCTGGCTTATTGGAAAACTCTCAAAACTGATGAGGGTGCTCAGTTCGATAAGGTTTATACATTTGAAGCAGCCGATATCACTCCGATGATTACATACGGTACCAATCCGGGTATGGGTATGAAGATTGTCGATACCATTCCAACAGGTGCTGATTTAACAGACACCAATAAAAATACCTTCCTCAAAGCCTTAAACTATATGGGTATTGAGGGCGGAACAAAAATGCTTGGACGAAAGGTAGATTATGTATTTCTCGGAAGCTGTACTAACGGTCGTATCGAAGATTTCCGTCAGTTTGCAGCTTTTGTAAAAGGCAAAAGGAAGTCCAAAGATGTTGTAGTTTGGTTGGTACCCGGGTCAAAGCAGGTTGAAAAACAATGTATCGAAGAAGGAATTGATAAAGCTTTGGCCGAAGCAGGTTTCGAACTTCGTCAACCCGGATGCTCAGCATGCTTAGCTATGAATGATGACAAAGTGCCTGAAGGGAAATATGCTGTGTCAACTTCGAATCGTAACTTCGAAGGCCGTCAGGGACCAGGATCACGCACATTCCTTGCCAGTCCGCTTACGGCTGCTGCTGCCGCGGTAACTGGTGTAATAACCGATCCGAGAGAACTAATGTAGGATTGATTATTGATGATTGCCAATTGATTATTAAAGTTGTAGCAATCTCAATAATATTCAATAATCAATAATAAATATTCATTGAATTATGGCTATAGATAAATTTGTAACATTAGAATCACCAGCTATACCACTTCCTATTGAGAATGTGGACACCGATCAGATTATCCCTGCCCGGTTTTTGAAAGCTACAACCCGCGATGGTTTTGGAGAAAATCTTTTCCGCGATTGGAGGTATGACAAGAATAACAACAAAATAGCAAGTTTTGTGTTAAATGATTCTACATATACCGGTAAAGTGCTGGTTGGAGGTAAGAACTTTGGCAGCGGATCGAGCCGGGAACATGCAGCATGGGCAATTTATGATTATGGATTTAAAGTCGTGGTATCAAGCTTTTT
>DATBXH010000103.1:0-2267 GCA_036514375.1 Bacteroidales bacterium
AGTTGATGAATGTCTTATTAAATAACTTGTAAACGTATTCATGGAAACAAATAGCCTTTATTCCGGGAACGATCTTAAAACAATGAAATTGGCCGATAGTGCCCGTCTTCCGGGTAAGAACCGTGTGGAGGAAATCAGAAATTACGCAAAGCTGGCAGGACTTAAACGGATTGGAATAGCAAATTGCGTGGCCGTTCAAAAAGAGGCAAACCTTTTAAAAGATATGCTGTCAAATGACTTTGAAGTATTTGCGGTTGATTGTAAATGCGGAAAGATGCCAAGCAGTGAGATATTGGGTCCTGAGGCAAAAGGTATTTCCTGTAATCCTTCCGGACAAGCCGAATTCCTGGCTGAGAATAAAACTGAACTTAATATTGTGATGGGTTTATGTGTTGGTCATGATTTGGTATTCAATGCCAAATCCAAGGCTCCTTCAACTACCCTGATTGTCAAGGATAGGGAACACAAGCATAATCCCATAGAAACTTTTAAATAATTAGAAAACGTCTTATTATGAATATTCAGAATTATTATCAATACAACGATTCATTATCATCCGGTGCACAACCTACGGCAGAACAAATTAGCGCATTGAAGGCTAATGGTTTTGAGGTTGTGTTTAACATATCGCCTGCCAGTACCCGGAACACCATCAGGGAGGAAGCCCAATTAGTGGAAGCACTTCAAATGGATTATATTCACTTTCCGGTGGACTGCTCCAATTTACGTCCGGTTCATTATAATACATTCAAAGGGATTATGAATGGTGTGGAAGATAAAAGAGTATTTGTGCATTGCGGAGGTAATATTAAATCTTCAAATCTTCTTCATATGTACCATGTGCTGGAGAAAGGGATGGATGAAACAGAATCGCTGAAAACATTGAGAAAGATTCAGAACCCTGAAGATAAATGGTTTGCTTATTTTAAAAAGATGGGGATGCAAGGCTCAAGGTAAACGCATCTAAAATTGCATTATAGTAAGGTAATAAGGAATATTAGCCTTGTTGCACCATTCTACTAAGGTCACTCTAAAAAATAAGGTTAGTCCTAAAACCTTAGTAGTCTTGATAATTATGTTAATCCAACCTTATTACCTTTGCTTTTCAGCCTGGTTTCCCAAATCCGGAGCATCGCTTTGTGGCGTAATAAAGATTCAATTATAAAAGTAACAAACACATAAAATAACATGAAAGCAATTATTTCAGTTTTATTTTTACTATTTACTTCGGCACTGGCAATTGATGCACAGGGCAAAATCGAAACGAATTCGGCCGAAGTGAATGCTATGCTTAATAAAGACAAGAAACTCGTGGTGCTCGATGTTCGCACTGCTGAGGAATTTAAAGAAGGGCATATAAAAGGAGCTATCAATATTGACATTCGGCAACCGGATGCCTTGGCCAGAATAAACAAGCTCGATCGAAATGCCAAATATATCGTTCATTGCCGTACCAATCACCGTAGCAAAATTGCCGTCGATCATATGGTTCAGAACGGATTTAAAACGGTTTATCAGATGATGGATGGGTTTAACGGTTGGAGCATGAATAGACTTCCGATTGTAAAATAAGTAATTCAAAAAAAATACGTAATGATGACAGAAGAAAATTATGAAGCTGAAGTAAAATCCAATACTATAAAGGATTTCTTTAAATCGTGGCGTTTCTGGAGGCCTTTTCTCTCCGTGTCTATTGGAGGGTTATTGGGCTTTCTGTATTATTATTTTGTTGGTTGCACATCTGGTCATTGTGCTATAACCAGCAATCCATACCTGAGCATTCTGTGGGGTGGTTTATTTGGATTTTTTATTGTGAACAGCCCCTGTAGCCGGGGAAGATGCTAACTTAAAATATAAAAATTTATGAGCCTGATTGAAATAAACAAAAGGTATACTGACCTGGCCCAGTCCGATTGTTGTCTTTCGTGTGGCGGAGCAGTTAATTATGCACAAGCGCAGCCTGATGAAGTTTGTGTGGATCTGGGTAGTGGCCGCGGGACAGATGTTATCCGTTTGGCAGGTGATGTTGGCAGCAACGGATTCGTGTACGGGATTGATATATCAGACGGAATGATTAAAAAAGCGTTCAGTACAGCTGAACGCCTGGGTATTACCAATGTCGATTTTATCCATTGCAGCCTCGAAAATTTACGTTTAAGCAATGGTGTTGCCGACCTGGTGATATCGAACTGCACGATCAATCATGCCACTGACAAACAGGCCGTATGGAAGGAAATTTACCGGATATTAAAAAAAGGCGGACGATT
>DATBXH010000104.1:0-8697 GCA_036514375.1 Bacteroidales bacterium
TGCTTGTTGTATTGGCACCGGACGATAATGTTACTGATGGAACTGCACAGGTAATTGTACCACTTGCAGTGGGTGTAACCGCCAGTGAACAACCTACTACCTGGCTGTTCAATCCATAATTTTCAATGTAATAATATGAGTTTAATCCATTATGTTTATTGAAAATCTGGATCACAATCTGTACTGTGCTGCCATTTAATGGCACTGAAGAAATATCTGGAGTTCCAAAATTACCTTTAAACTTTTGCATCAATGTTAACGCTCCACCATTCAGTTTGTAATAAACTGCAACATATTCGGTGGCTGTATCCAAAGTGCCTTCAGAGGATACTTTAACTTCTACCTGTACATTGGGTTTGCCGGAAATATTGAATACAGCAGATGACCACGTACCCACAGCTCCCAATCCCTGAGCTTTAATTCGATGTGACTGACAAGCCCAGTAAGTGGCTCCAGATACTGTACTCAACGACCAGCCTGTAGAGCTAGCATCCGAAGTCGCACCATCGGCACTATTTGCAAAAGCTTGATTTACAATTTGGCATGGTGGTGTTGCCCATGTTTGTAGGTTGTTCAATACCAAGAATGAAAGGATTAATATTGTTTTTTGTATCCTTTTTGGTAAAAGAAAGAGATACATATTCAGGAATTGATAAGAGTAATTTTTTTTCATAGCATTATGTTTGATTGGTAGATCCGATGTCATAATATTTCTGCGTTATACTTTCTGTCGAAGGTTTGTTATATAAAAAATTGATTTGTAATAGGTAAAATAATGTTAGATAGTCATATTTGAACGGAAGTAACTCTTGTAATTACAAAGTTTTCTAGGATGATGTGTTTCACTGTAGTGAGCTTAGGTCGATTCCACATAATATTTATCAAGACTTAAGTCATCACTCATTACCAAAATTCAATTCCGGGATATAGGTTCTGCTGTTGAATTAAAAGCCTGATGGAATAATGATAAAGATCCAGCCAGATATATACTGTGTTGATTATTACCGTAGGATACTTCGTTTCGTTGTACATCTCTTAGGGTTTTTGAGTGTAAACTTGATCAACTTTTTAGTAAATCATTTTGTGACTAATCGTATGTAATTATAACTAATACTGTAATTTGTTAAATATTAATGTTGTAAAATATCAGCTATTTATCAATTGTGCAACCTGAGTGCTCAAATGTGTACTTGCTTTTCATTAGCTGATCAATAAATTTTTGAACTTTGATGGCTGATAATCTTTTTGACCGAAAGTCAAAAAGATTAGATCAATAAATAACGGTGTGTAAATTTAGATATGACTATTTTATCTACAAAAAATTCATATTCATTTAATATTCAATATAAATATAAATTTGTTAGATAACGTAAATTTACGTGAATAAACTTTTATTGTTTCAAAAATTTGGGAATAATTTTTTGAGCTAAAAATTCCGGATGGGTTATGTGGTGTATATATTATTTTTAAGATATAGTACTATTGACGTTTACAGCAAAGGTGGTTCAGGAGTGAGGATCAGTCGGAAAAGTTGGGAAGTATAGTCGTTAAACATAAATATTAGATAATCTAAAGGAATGGTGCATCATATATTAAAAAATGCCAACTAAAAAGGCTCTTCCGAGATATCAATAATCAGAAGAGCCTTTTAGTTGACCTACCAGGATTCGAACCTAGACTAACAGAACCAAAATCTGCTGTGCTACCATTACACCATAGGTCAATACCTTGCTTTCGCGGTGCAAAAATAGAAATTTTTTTTACTTAAATACTTTCTTGTAAATTATTTTTTACCGACTTCTACAAAACCCTTATTAGTAATTTGCCATGTTTTATCTACCAGGTATTGATGATTCGATTGGAGGATATCAGTCATTTCTCTGCTAAAATATATATAAGAATCTTTAGGAATGAGCACCTCGAAAAGAATAGGACGTGGTTCGATTTTAATTTTATTATTCCGGTAATACCAAAAATTGGGTAAATACAAAATATTGTCTTTTAAGTAATAATTAAAGTGGAGATTTTCTGATTTTATACCAGGATTTCCTGAAATAGTCCGAACATTTATATAATCTTTATCCCATGGCTTGAATAAAAAAGAAGGTTTTCCTACATAATAATCTCCTGAATCTGTGTTGACGGAGGCATACCTTTGATTGTTATTTATCGAAAGAATTGAATCTATTTTTCTGTTATTGAAAGTTCTGTTTAGTTCAATAGAAAACGCCCTATTATCCGCAGTTACGTTCGCATCACTTTCATTTTTAAGACCTTCTTCGGTCATTATCAGTTTTTTGCCTACCAGGTCGTTTTTCCAGTAGCTGTCGTTATCCAAATAATGCCTTACGTTCTCATTCATTACCAACTTCATATTAATGGGCAAATGGAGGACAATTCTTGTTTTTTGAAATTCCCATGATTGCTCGTTTGCCCAGAATACGGGATCAATGTTTAAAACTGAATCTGTCTGTGTATAATTTATCTTTATTCGTTTGGCTGATTCCATGGCATCATCATAAGAGGGTCCTCTGGCTTCACGAATAATTTCAAGTTCAGGAGAATTGCCTAGGCTTTTCTCTATGTCAAACCGAACGATACCCCATAGTTCCTTCTTATTATCTTTTATTTTGATGCCAAACAAACCAGGCGGGGGATTGCCGATTTCATAGTTTCTTATGGGTTCAAGAGTGTCAGGAGTATTTAGGTATAAAACGTTTCCTTTAGGCACAGAGATAGCTATTGTATCTTTTACATATCCGGGAATCCTAAAATTATTGACTTGAGAGAAAACCAGGACTGAAGCAATGATAATGGATACAATCCATAGCAGGAACATTGAAAGCACTGCCCATTTGTCTTTGGCTTTAAACCTGATGATTAGTTTTAATCCTCCATAAATCATCCCAATAAGTGGAATCAGTATTACAAAGAGTAACACAATGAGCAGAACATTTGCCTGAGCCGGATCAATTATTGAGGTGAGAAATTCCTTTACTGAAATGGCTGAGGTTGCTGTTATCCCATCAATGTAAAATTTATTAAAAAAAATGGCAGCGATCAGACTGATAATGATAACAATTGAGATAAAGATTAGAAACGTCCCAATGACAAAGGACAATACTCGCCAGAAAATAAAGAATATTCTGCCAAAAGCATGGAAAATACTGTTTATAAACGATCTCAATCGTCCCCAGAAAGAATTAGGATCGATAGAGTCAGGTGCATGATACTCCCGTTCGATATTATTGATGGTTACATCTTCGCCACGCATTTCAAGTTTTTGAGCGGCGGTATTTGCCATGGGTATTGCAATCCACAAAATAGGATAAATCAGGATTGATATACCTCCTGCAAAAAATAATGCTACGAAAATAATTCTGATAAGTATGGGATCGATATCGAAATATGCTGCAATACCTGAACAAACTCCCCCAAGAACAGAATTGTCCGGATCACGGTAAAGTTTTCTGCCATAGCGATGAGACGAAGTCCGTTCTTGCTTCTGGGATTTTGGCTCTTCGGAACGATTTTCATCTCCTGCGATATCCTCAGGTTTCCCTAAGGTAATAATAATGCTGTCGATATCCTCAATGGTCACCGACTGCTTGGTTTCACTGATAAGTGGCTGTAAAAGTTCTGCAATTCTTGATTCGATGTCCGAAACAATTTCTTTGCCTTCTGTCTGCGAATCAAAATATTTATGTAAGGCGTCAAGATAGGCGTTTAATTTACTATAGGCATCTTCATCGATATGAAAAATGATGCCGTTTATATTTACAATGACTGTTTTTTTCATGATAATATGAGGTTTTCAATGGGTTATTCAATAGCTTTCCGAAGAGATGAAACTGAATTTACCAGTTCGTTCCATGAGTTATCCAGATCTTTAAGGAATTCACGACCAATCTCTGTTAGTGTATAATATTTTCGCGGGGGGCCCTGTTGAGATTCTTCCCAGCGATAATTGAGCAATCCGGCATTTTTTTGCCGTGTCAGTAATGGATAGAGAGTCCCCTCTACCACAATCATTCTGGAATCCTTTAATTTGTTTATAATATCGGAGGCATAAGCATCATGCTTCGAAAGAATGAGCAAAATACAATATTCCAGTACTCCTTTTCGCATTTGAGCTTTAGCATTATCGGCGTTCATATTTTCGAATTTATTTTTGACTAAAACTTTGGCAGGAAAGATTTCTATAATGCAATCCTTTCTATGTAAGTCATCAGAGCTTTAACCCTTTTATTTCAATGACTAATTTAAATCATTCATCTGTTCTGGCGTTTGTGCCAATGGTACTACAATCCACATAATCAGATATAGCAATAGGCCTGTCCCAAATCCAAAGAAAAGTACTACAAAAAGAATCCTGAGAAGAACCGGATCTGTATTCAAATATGCAGCAATGCCTCCACATACCCCTCCAAGAACTTTTTCATGAGGATGACGGTACAATTTCTTATAGCTCGAACGGTTTGAATTACCTGAAGTTTGAAACTTTTCATCTTTTAAATAAGCACTATAACCTAAGTGTTCAAGTACTTCATCAACCTGCTGGCAGGTAACAAGTTTTTCTACCGATGCCTTTTCATTCAGGAGAGCCGCAATCCGATTTTCAATATCTTTTATCAGGGTAGGGCCGTTTGCTGATCCTGATTCTATTTTCTTCAGAACTTTCAAAATTTTGGTATAACCATCTTCCTCCATTTGAAACACTTCGTTTGCAATATGCACTGTTACTACTTTTTTCATTGTCTTAAGATTTATTAGTTGACAATGCAAAGATATATATAAATTTTAGTACTATGCAATACATGGTACTGAAATTTATATATATCTTTTCGAGCCAATGTTTATTAGATAGTTATGCGTTGAAAATAAAAAACGGAAGATTTTTATATACTTTTTTTTATTATATTTATTACCCCATGAAACGCTTGAGTGTCTTATTTTTATTTATACTGGTTTTTTCTTCTGTAATCTCGCAAAGTAACCGCCCCATTCGTTTTCAACATATTACAGCTGAGAATGGTCTGTCCCAGGGGCATATTTTATGTATGTTGCAGGACAGGGAAGGCTACATTTGGATTGGAACATACTATGGGTTGAACCGTTTTAACGGTTATTCTATTCATTTTTATACCGAAAATCTGAAGGATACAAATGCTCTTATCAGTAAGGTTGTTTATAGTCTTTTTGAGGATAGGAATGGTTATCTCTGGGTTGGAACTGTATGGGGGCTTGACAGGTTTGATAAAAAAACGGAGCGGTTTGAACACATTCCGGTCGATACAACGAACAGAAGAGGGTTGAGTGATGGATATATACATGCTATTACTCAGGACAGGAATGGCGATATTTGGGTTGCAACGGACAAAGGAGGACTTAACAAAATTGACTATAAAACACACCGAGTAACGTATTTTCAGCGCGGCTTTGGAAAGCCGGATCAACTACTTTCAAACAATATTAATGACATAACAATTGACAGTAAGAACGGGTTATGGATTGCTACGGAAAGCGGTGGGTTAAGCTGCATGAATCTTGATAATTATTCTGTTTGTACCTATAGTAGATTGCATAATCCCAGAAGCTCGAGGATGTTTGATAAAATATCGTGTTCGTTTGTTGACAGAAGTGGCACAATATGGTTTGGAAATTTTGATGGTGTTTTAACAAGTTTCAACGATAAAACAGAGAAATTTACCATTCATAGATTTTTGCCTACCGAATACAGAAATAAGGTTGTCAGGATTAGAGATATAGCTGAGGATGACGAAGGGAACTTGTTGATAGCCACAATGGGCGCTGGTTTGGTGATTTATAATTTGGAAACCGGTAAGTCCTTGGTAAATGTCCATCATTTAAAAGACCCGGGAACAATTATTTCAAACGAAGCATACTCGTTGTTGGTTGATCGCTCCGGGACTGTCTTTGTGGGCACTTATGGGATGGGTATTTCGAGGTATTCTCCATCCAACAGGAAATTTCCGGTATATTATGTTTCTTCCGACGGAAGCGAAGGAGATAAAAATTCTTATACCGATTGCATCGAAGATAGTTTTGGCAGATTGGTTATCGGAACATACCATGGTTTTTGTGTATATGATCGAAAAACAAATGTTTATAAACATTATCTCCCAGGAAGAACTTATGAAGATAATAAGATCTTAACGATTGCTCTAGCACCTGATGGTAGTATCTGGCTCGGATCGAATCATAGTTTGCACAGATACGATAAGAATTTCAATAAGATTAAATCGTATGTCTTCTTAAAGGATAATTCGGATCATCCTATTTATAGTATATTTTTTGATCAGTACCATAACTTATGGTTTGGACTTTTTATCGCAGAAGGGCTTTTTAAAATTTCCGAATCTGAGTGGAAAAATACTACCAAGAATGATTTGAAGTATAAGCAATACAGAACAAATTATAGCGATTCTACTACCATCAATGGGGATGAAGTATGGTGCATTAAAGAAGATAAAAAACATAATCTGTGGATAGCTGAGAACCTTGGCATAACAAAATATGATCCTTATAAAGACAATTTTATACGGATTAATTTGACGCATATGCCCAAAACTATTGAGTTTGACAACAATGACAACTTATGGGTCACTTCCCGAGGCGATGGTGTATTTTTTTATAATGTTCATACTGGGAAAAGCAGGCATTACACTGCGAATCAGGGACTGTGCGAAAATTTTGTATTTGGTGCTATTGCCGATAATAATGGTGATATATGGTTCAATACAGAAAACGGGCTATCCAGATTTAACCCGAAAACGGTGTATTTTAGGAATTATGATATTTATGATGGACTGCCCAATAACCGGTTTGATGATCGTTCCGAAAAAATGCTTTCCAATGGCGATATCTATATGGGTACAGCTCAGGGTTTTGTTATCTTTAATCCCAATGAGATTAAAGACGATGACTCGAAACCCCAAATTGTAATTACCGATTTTAAAGTATCAAATATTTCTGTTATTAATCAACCTCAGGAATTTAAAAAAAACATACTTAACGGACCTATTGGACGTGCTGATACGATTGAATTACAACCTTCACAACGAGATTTTTCGTTTGAATTTGCTGCGTTGGATTATGCAGCTCCTCATAAAATAAAGTATGCCTATAAGTTAGAAGGCTTTGATAAGGATTGGATAAAGACTGACGCCAAGAACAGGATTGCCCGTTACACAAACCTTGACGGAGGCACTTACACGTTTCTGGTAAAGGCAACAAATAGTGACGGGGTTTGGAACAATACCCCCAGAGCAATCAAAGTAATCGTAATCCCACCCTTTTACAAAACAATATGGTTCAAGTCGCTTGTTGTCTGTAGTTTAGTTGTTATTGTCATTCTGGCTTTTACCTGGCGAATCTTGTGGGAAATTAAGCAACGACAGATACTTTCCAAATTGGTTGAGGAACGGACCCAGGAAATATCTTCTAAAAATGAGCTTCTCAAAGAGACAGCAGAAAGTCTTGGTGAGACAAATGCGATAATGGAGGAACGTCAGCAACTTATAGAAGAGCAGAAAGAGGAACTTGCGGCTCACCGTGATGAACTTGCCAAGCTAAATGCTCAGAAGGATAAACTCTTTTCAATTATTGCACACGACCTGAAAAACCCTTTCAATATAATTATTGGATATGCTGATTTGCTTCTGCTTAACAATAGGGTTTATGATGCTGAAAAAAGGCACCGGTTTCTTACCTTTCTTCAACAATCGGCGCATAATGCCTACCTTTTGCTGGAGAATCTTTTGCAATGGTCGAGATCTCAAAGCGGAACGCTTGTTTTTGATCCATTACCGCTTAATATTGATAAACTAATTGTGAATAGCATCAAACAGGTAACTGATATTGCGGAAAACAAAGGTGTTAATATTGTCTTTGAACATGAGCATAAAGATGTGATTGTACAAGCGGATGAAAATATGATCAATACAGTTGTCCGGAACTTAATAACTAATGCAATTAAATTTAGTCATAAAGGTGGGAATATAACTGTTTATTTATCAAAGGCCGATAATCAGTTTGCTAAAATTTCAATTGCTGACGAAGGGGTCGGAATGACACAAGAGACCTGTAATAATTTGTTTCGAATCGATAAAAATTTTTCTACAATTGGCACAGCAGGAGAGAAGGGTACTGGGTTAGGATTGGTGCTTTGTAAAGATTTTATTGATACTCATAAGGGTAAAATTTGGGTTGAAAGTGAACCTGACAAAGGAACGACCTTTATATTTACAATTCCTTTGGGTGATTAAGGAATATCTCTGTTTTCCATCCATTGAAGATTGTGTATAGCCTCTTCTCTGTTTGTACCACAAACTATGCTGTCAGCTTTAAAACCGTTGCAAACTTTGGGCCGGTCAGGTGAAAGAAAAATGGCACATTTTAAGTCTGCAGAAAGATGGATGCAGCGTATACCAGCTGGTTTGCCATCCGGCATTCCAGGTATAGGTGATGATATTGATGGGAAAATGCAACATGCGCCACAGTTTGGCCTACATTTTATAAACATGTGTTCCACAGAACAAATTTAAATTTAGGAAGGCAAATATAGAAACGATGTTTTACTTTTGAAATTTTTATAAAAATGCACAAACTATGACTATTAGACGAGACTATCTCCTGCGTTTGATAGATGAATTTTTTAAATTCCTGGCTAAGATC
>DATBXH010000105.1:0-2156 GCA_036514375.1 Bacteroidales bacterium
CTGATTTGAGAATAAAACCCCGGAATTATCATGGTTAATCACAATTTGCCAACGACCCTGTATCCAGATCGTATTTAGATATTTGAAGTTCTATTAAATAGTTAGTAGTTAGTAGTAGAAAGCCTCCGCATTTTATGAAAAATCATGAATGCGGGGCTTTATTTATTGAAAGACTGATTTTGAAATTATAGTCGACATAAGTAAAATTCAGCTTTTGAGTTTTTGTTTTTGCCTGATTTGGTTCACCTTTTAGTTCTCATTTTCGCTGAACCGCAAAGCGCTCTCGAACACCTTAAAAAATTAAAAATGAAGTGAGTAAATTGTTCAATCGAAATTGATATGAAAAACCCGCCTGACCGGACGGGCAGGAATGGAAAAGCCTGCAAATCATACAATTTGCAGGCTTTTGTTTTGGGAAGAATCCCGAATTGTCGGGGTGATACGATTACACTCACCACCTGCAAATATTTTGTTATCAGTAATTTAGAAAGAACAAGTTCAGCGGGTTCACTATCTGGTTCTCATTTGTTTTGAGTAAGGACAAGCCTTTTTGATGAACTCCGATTTCATTGTAAATATATGAAAATGCCGGGACTTTCGAACACAAACAGCACTAAAAATGTGCAAATTATATTGAAAATGAGCATTGTTTTTGATATGATTTGTATTGCTTCGTTTGGCTCAACTTAATCATTCCAGGAACGGGGTAACCTGCTCGATGGCCAGACCGGTAAACAGACAAAACTCATCGATACTTACAAACTGATGAGGTTCTTTTGCAAAATGCTGCCTGACTTTATCCAGCAGCTGCCGCCCGTATCTGTCGCTCTTGCCGGTTATCCGTTGCACATCCTTCGGATAAATTATAATGCGTTTTGTTTCCATTTAGACTCCAACACGGCTTTTATATGGCTATAATACCAGGGAAACTGGGCTTTGCCATGTACAAAGATAACAGATTTCATAAAACAGCAATTTCGGAAATATTGGCAAAATGTTTATAATCAGAACTAAACCGGAAGCCTATATTTTGAATACACGCTAGCCCTGGGTAGTTTTGTGTCATGTTTAATCAATTTTTTACGTATGGCACAGCAAAAAGGAATTTTAAAAATAGAGGGAACCATGGGAAACATGACCTTCTATAAAAAGGATGGGCAATACCTTGTAAAAGAAAAAAGCGCCATTTCGGCCGATAAGATTGCCAATAATCCCAACTTTGAGCGTACCCGGGAGAATAACTCTGAATTTGGCCTGGCTGGTTCTGCCGGTAAATTCTTAAGGGATGCGCTCCGCAGTCTGATGCTTAATGCATCCGATACGTATGTAGCATCGAGGGTAACTCAACTGATGATGGCAGAACTGAAACTGGATGCTGCCAGTGTAAGAGGTTCTCGTCAACCGGCTGCAGGTTTAGCAACTGCGGAAGGAAAAGCTCTCCTGAATGGTTTTAACTTTAATGCAGACTCTGTATTAAGCGGTGTTTTGTTCAAAGCATTTGCCGTCGATGCAGCTACCGGAGTTATAACCATTAACAACCTGGTACCTCAAAAGGATATCGCTTACCCAGCTGGGGCAACTCATCTAAGCATTACAGGAGCTATGGCCAACATTGATTTTGCAAATGGCACGTCCGATATGGAAATAACCAATGTGCAAAATCAGGTCATCGACCTGAATGCAGTCAATGTTGTGTTGACACCAGTTGCATTACCTGCCGGAAATGGTATACGAATTATCCTTTTGAAGATTGAATTCTTCCAACTCACCAACGGGCTGCAGTATCCATTAAAGAATGGAAATTACAACACCCTGGCTATTGTAAATGTGGCCTAAGGTATGAATGAGTTCCAGGTATTCGGAATAATCATTTCGGTGCTGCTTTCGGTGGTGGCATTTTTCACTAAGCAATTGCACAGCGATTTTAAACGTGTGGAAAAGGATCTTGCAGAAGTGAAAACCACTACTTCTCTTATAAAAACCGAATTCAAAGGGATAAACGATCTGATGAACCAGAAAATCGAATTCCTTGAAAAGAGGCTTACGCATGTTGAAACATTCATTTATAAAAATATGAAGGATGGCAACTAAAAACTTATCGTTGGTCCAGCGGTTGACCGCTCCAACGTCCAAATTCTTCCGGATTATACGAAATG
>DATBXH010000106.1:0-2767 GCA_036514375.1 Bacteroidales bacterium
ATTCTAAAGGTTTTATAATTACAGGATATATTGAAGGGATTGAGGATAGTACTAAAGTTGTAATATCTGATGATCAACAAATAGATATTGATACAGCGTATTCAAAAAACGGTAACTTCAAGTTAAAGGGCTATGTAAAATATCCAACTTTATGTTCAATCAGATGCAAAAATGAATATGCGTCTATTATGGTTGAAAATGTTCCCATTACATTTGATGCCAAGCTAAAAAATATGTTTCTCAATAGTAAGATAAAAGGCGGTAAAGAGCAGGATTTAAATAACGAATTGAACGAATTGCAACTCCCTTTTGCTAACTGTTATTATAGAACAAAGGATAGTTTAAACAATATACCCGACCTAAACAGCACAGAAAGAGACAGATTAAGGAAGGAACAATATGAATCTGCAAAAAATGCAATGCAAATACTTAGAGAATTTGCGATAAAACATGCTAACTCATACTTAGGATTAGAATATCTTTATAAAACCAGAGATGAAATCGAAAAGGCTCAACTCAAACCAATATATGAAGACCTGGATTCATTAATGAGATCGACTCCAAATGCGAAGGCATTACAGATTTATTTATACAATGAAACTGTTGAGAAAGGAAAACCATTTATTGACTTCGAAGCCCAAACTTTAGATGGGAAGCTATTTAGACTTTCTTCATTGAAAGGTAATTATATTTTTCTTAGTTTTTGGAGTGCGGGATGTGGGCCTTGCCGGAGAGAAAATAAGAAGATTAAAGAGAATTATGATAGACTTCAAAAGCAGATGATTATTGTTAGCTTTTCCATAGATACAAATAAAGTTATTTGGCAGCACGCTTCAAAAGTAGACAGTATTATTTGGTGTAATGTCTCAGATCTTGAAGGAGAAATAGGTAAAGTAAAAACTTTGTATGGTGTTCAGGCAATACCAACGTCATTTGTAATTGATAAGGAAGGAATAATTATCGAGAGATACGATGGTTACAGTGATAGGATTCTTTATCATTTAGAGGCTTTAATAAATAAAAACGAACACTGATATCGAATTTACTTTTTTTGGGATTGAAGAGCTAATTTCAAAGACTTTATTATTATTTGAGTTTTGTGTACCGGGATTGTAACGCGCTTCAAAGCTCACAATAAAATATTTGCGCGGCATTACAACCATTATAAAAAGAACTGCATAGATAGATTAGAAGGGCATTCTAAGAATTGATTTGATAATTATTGGTATCAATTAAAAATATTTATGGTGTTTATCAGAACGGATAAGTAAGTGGTAATTATTTTGATTGATTTTTATTTTGGTTAAAAACACAAGCTTGATTATTAATTTTAAAAATAGAGACATGGATGAAATTAAGTTAAGTATTTTAAATCAGATTTTGAAAATTGATAAAGAACTCAAATTTGACCGTAGATTAATAACTAATGATATTGATTTGCTTGATAATATTTTAATAGAAAGAAATAAAAAGCATAAAATTTTAATGATTGTTAGCATTGTTATTTTGATTTTTGCATGTGTTATTATGCCAATTTTTGAATCTATAAGTGGATTTCATTCATGGTATGAATTTGGAACACTACCTTTTCTATATGTATTTCTTATGCTTTTAACAGCTTCGAACTTTTTTAGACATAAAAAGATTAAAGCGAACGTAGAAACAAAAATATTTTTACTTCGATTAGTTCATTCTTTAGACAAGATTAACTGATAAATAATGTAATAAGGTTGATATTTACTCTGTTTCCCTGCTACTAAGGTTAATCATATAAATAAGGTTTTTACTGTTTTTGGCATCAGCTTTCCTGAAAATGTCACCCATAAATCCCAACCAACCCTAACTTTTTGTATCTTACCCTCACAAACAACACTAATTTATTGCCGCCAAAATGGCCCGAGTACCAGACGATGATAGAAATGGAAGTATTATGATTAATCAGGGAAGAATGTGTAGATTTTATATTGCAGATAAATGAGATATATAATAGAACCTACTTGAAAATAACAAATCGCACGTATCGATTGCGTTAACAAAGATTGAAACTTGGCATGCTTTTTGAACTTAAACAAACTACAACAAGATTTTACTATCATGAAAAAGATGACAATTAATCTCTACACCTTAGTTTTATTATCTTTTTGTTTATCAGTTTTATTTCCTACAAAAAAGATAACAAAGTGAGCCTTATAATAATCAATCAGTCATATCAGGGATGAGCGTCGGAGTTGCCGGCGAATATTTACTTCCTTCGGCCATGAGATATCCTTGTTAATTTCCATCTTCGTTAACGCACATGTTAAAGAAGTGCCCTAGTTATAATTGATTTACAAAAAATGAAAAAAATATTAAATTGTATTGCAGGATTCTTTTTTACGGCAATTCTTATTTTAGCTGGATATGCATTTAGTACTAAAGCAACTTTTGACCTAAATAAAGCTTACAAATTTGAAGGTACGGTTTCAGAGAAACAGTCAAATAAATATTTCAAAATTAAGCTTGATGAAATTAGTAGTAACTTTTATATTTATAGGGCAAGCAGAGATTACTCGGATTTAGAATATAAAATACAAAAGGGGGAGAAAATAAAAGTTTATGTAGCCCATTTAGGTAAAAAGAATACTGAATTAATTCAAGTTGAAAAGGAAGGACAAATTATTTTTAATTCAAACGAGTTCTATAGAAAATATATTTTTGTTTCAATATTTTGTTTCATAGGGGGCCTGATTACTTTCTTTATGACAATAAAAGTATTAATAAAAAAACA
>DATBXH010000107.1:0-4390 GCA_036514375.1 Bacteroidales bacterium
CAGCCTTTCCTTTGGCATGGATTCGGGAAAATAAATTTTGGCCCATGGTAAGTCGCATTGACGATGCTTATGGTGACCGAAACCTGATATGCACCTGCGCTCCAATCGAAACTTACAAAAGAGAAGAATGACCAAAGCTCTGGTTTTTAAAATTATTTTAAAAAGAGTGCCCCTGGCAATCTTAACAGCTTTCGGAATTTTAAACTATCTTTGGTTAAAATGTAACTTAAAGTATGCTGTATAACATATTTTTATAAGGGTTACTTTTGGGCCAAACTACATATTAATACATGAAAACAGGCACTTATAATGATATAGAAATATTAAGAGGGATACAGCTACAGGATAGTAAAGTTTTATTATTTGTGTATCATAAAAATTTTAGGTCTGTTTTGTATTTTATAAAAAAAAACAGAGGTACAGACAAAGATGCGGAAGACGTTTTTCAAGATGCAATGATCGTCATTTACAACAAAGTATCTGAAGGAAGTCTGAATTTAAAATGTTCGCTGCGTACCTATTTATTTTCGGTTGCAAAAATTTTATGGCTCAAAGAATTAGGCTTACGGGGAAAAAACAAGTTTGTAATTGACGATTGTGATAATTTTATTAACGAAAATGATGGTATTCTTGAAGATATCGTTGACACGGAACGAAAATCTATTTTTTTAAAACACTATAATGAATTAACAGAAGATTGTCAGAAGATTATAAAATATTTCTTAAGAGGAGTTTCGATAAGTGAAATCACTAAAGTGATGGGATACAGTTCTGAACAACACACAAAAAACAGAAGGTTCAGATGTAAAAAAACTTTGATAGAAAAGATTTTACAAAACCCACATTATAAAGAACTTGCTAATGGAACAATTGGAGAAAATTATCAAATACCTCGATGGTGAGGTGATAGGTGAAGAAAAGCAGCAATTTGAAAAGCAACTAAATGCTGATAATTCTCTTAAACAGACACTAAATCTTGTTCAGGAGGTGGACAAAACCATTTCTAATGATAGTCTGCTTACGTATGTTAAGAAACTAAAAGAAACACAGACCACAATTAATGCGGAAGAGAATCACCATATCAAAACAAGATTCCTGAACCATTGGAAAATTATTGCAGCTGCTAGTATAGCTACCCTCCTGATAGTTTCAACCGTAATTCACTTTTTACCTGCTCATAAACTTTCGAATGACAATATTTTTGCTAGTTTTTACCAACGATACGAGGCTGATTTAATTACCCGTTCAGATACCCCAACGGAAGTTAGTGACCTCATTAAAGCAATTCAATTGTATGACAGAGGAAATTATAAAGAAGCCATAACCAAATTGGAATCGATAATAAAATTGGATGCTACAAATACCGCGGCTCGTTTTTTTATTGGCGTTTCGTATATAGAGACAAAAAACTTCGATAAAGCCATTGAGAACTTGAATTATGTTATTATCCAAAACGATACCGTCTTTATCGAACATGCGGAATGGTATTTAGCCCTGTGCTACATTAAAACGAACAGAATGAACCAGGCCAAACCGCTTTTAAATAAAATTGCAAGTAGCAATAATTTTTACAAGGTAATGGCTTCGGATATCTTGCGAAAAACTAAGTAGCTCTTTCCTTTCCACTCAACTTTTCTGGCGAAGATTAACACTTCGCCTTTTTTGTTGTTTTTTTCTAAGTTCCTTAATCGAAAGATTTTGCAGTATCATCAATGCGCATTGCAAAAAAACATGTAGGTTTGTAATTCTTTTTTTGAAATATGGATAAAAACGACAGACAATATACCAATGGTAAGATCACCGTTTTTTGGCATCCGAAAAAATGTATCCATGCCACAACTTGCTACACCCAACTAAACGAGGTTTTTAATCCTCGTAAACGACCATGGGTAAATATGGATGGAGCTCCGGCGGAGAAAATTATAGAGATCGTAAATAAATGCCCTACTGATGCACTCACTTACAAGTGGAACAATGATCTGGATGACAACAAAGAAATAACGAAGAAAGACTTGGTTGCTGATCCGGTAAAACCTGTTGAGATTCAGATAATGCGTGATGGTCCTATTGTTGTAAGTGGAAAAATTAAACTTACTGATAACGAAGGAAAAGAATTCAAAACTTATTCTATCACTTCATTCTGTCGCTGTGGAGCATCCTCAAACATGCCGTTTTGCGATGGCACACATCGTAAAATTGGTTTCGTCGGATAAATCCAATATTATAAATACTTTGAAACATGAATGACGAACAAAAACAATACGCTGCTGAGTTTACTTTTAAGCCTGGAGCTTCTCTTAAAATCAGAGGTAATTTTATACTGAAAGACGCACAGGGTAATATCATACCAACTGGCGATTATATCAAACTTTGCCGTTGTGGAAAAAGCAAAACACAACCATTTTGTGACCATTCCCATAGGACTGAATAAAACTTTCTCATGTTCGACGTACTTATCTGTTTTGGAATTGGAATTCTGACCGGAATCCTATTGCATAAATTAAAATGGATTTCTTCTATTGTGGAAAAGTTTACAACATTAGCTATTTACCTACTACTTTTTACCCTTGGATTAAAAGCTGGCCTCGACAAAACGATTATGAGCAGACTACACACGCTCGGATTTACCGCACTTCTTATCAGTATTTTCACAATCCTGGGAAGTGTCGGAATGGCTTGGCTTACTTTTAAATTATTTTTTCAGGATAAATCCGATGAAAGCTAGCTTAATCATCTTTTCTGTCTTTATTGCGGGATTATTAGCCGGTATCATGCATGTCTTCCCTGAAAAGCTGTATCTAAGCGAAACCAGTAAATATATTCTCTATATATTAATGTTTCTGGTCGGAATCAGCATTGGTAGTGACAAACACTTGTGGCAACAATTTCGGGAAATGAAATTCAAGATACTACTGGTTCCATTGGCTACCATTATGGGAACAGGAATAGGAATATCTGTCTATATGATGATTTTTTCGTTTCCACAGAAAACAGATAGCCTGGCTATTAGTGCCGGATTTGGTTATTACAGCTTATCAAGTATCATGATAAGTAAAGTATCAAATGAAACCATAGGAATTATTGCTCTTTTGGCAAATATTATAAGGGAAATCACTACCCTGATTCTTGCCCCTTTACTGGCAAAATATTTCGGCAAACTAGCCCCCATTGCTGCAGGAGGTGCAACTACAAGTGACACAACTTTACCGATGATCATGAAATATTCCGGTAAACAATATGTCCTTTGCGCAGTATTAAACGGAATAATTCTTACTCTACTGGTGCCTATATTGATCGCTTTTATCTATAGTATTTAATACTTCAATACCTCCTTTATCCTGTCTGCCGCTTCCTGCAGAGAAATAGCAGAATAGACTTCCAGGCCCGACTTATCAATCAGTTCCTTACCTTCAATGGCATTTGTACCCTGAAGTCGGACAATCAGAGGTACAGGTAATCGTCCGAAAGCATGGTAAGCATCAACAACCCCTTGGGCTACACGATCACAACGAACAATACCACCAAAAATGTTTATTAATATTGCCTTTACATTTGGATCTTTAAGAATAATACGAAAAGCGGACTCTACCCTCTTTGCATTAGCTGTTCCACCAACATCAAGAAAATTAGCCGGCTCTCCACCTGAAAATTTAATGATATCCATAGTAGCCATAGCAAGACCTGCTCCGTTTACCATACATCCTACATTACCGCTTAATTTAACAAAATTCAGGTTATTCTCTATCGCCTCAGTTTCCGAGGGATCTTCCTCGTTTATATCCCGGAAACTCACATAATCAGGGTGGCGAAAAAGTGCATTATCATCAAGTGTAACTTTTGCATCAGCAGCCATAATCAAATCATCTGAAGTTTTAATCACAGGATTGATCTCAAATAATGTAGCATCCGATCTTTCAAACGCTTCTGCCAGCTTCAGCGTAAAATTAATCATTTGAGAAAAGGCTTTACCGGATAAACCTAAATTGGTAGCTATTTTTCTGGCCTGAAAGGGCTGCAATCCAACTTTTGGATCAATTTCCTCTTTAAAAAGCAAATGTGGAGTCTGCTCTGCAACTGTCTCGATGTCCATACCACCCTGGGGAGAATACAAAACCATATTTCTCCCTCTCTGACGATTAAGCAAAATACTTATATAAAACTCTTTTACCGGATTCTCGCCAGGATAATAGATCCCCTGTTCTATCAAAACTTTATGAACAATCTTTCCCTCGCTGGTAGTCTGATGCGTAACAAGACGCATTCCTAGTATCTGCTTCGCATAGTTTTCAACCTCTTCAACAGACTTTGCAACTTTAACACCACCACCCTTTCCGCGTCCTCCGGCATGAATCTGAGCTTTCACAACCCAAGTCTCACTTTTAATTCGTTC
>DATBXH010000108.1:0-2000 GCA_036514375.1 Bacteroidales bacterium
TGGTATCACGTTATTCGAGTTACCATCGCCACTCCCTTTATAAGTAGCTGAAATACTCACCGGACTGCCTGTCTTTTCGCTGCCGGTCCTGATATCCATGGCGTGCAAAAATTGCTCAAACTGATTGGTATTGGAATTGAAATCACGGCTTACCAGATAAATCGTAAAACTAAGTGTATCAATGACCGGCGTGCCGACGATTCCGATATTCCCAGAAAAATCGAAATATCCGGTAGGGCACAATGGAGCACCATTAAAATCGGAACTTTTTACAGGTCTTGAACCACTGGGAGTTAAATTTATACTCCACAAAGGGGTATTCTGGGTTGGGTCGTCTGCATCAAAAGCATAAACCGTGTTGTTAACAGTGGCCACATAAACCACATTATGGGGGAAACCATTAATCAACAAGTTTGACACGATAAGCGGCTGGGCATAAATCTGGTCATCCACAGGTCGTGAAAAAACCAACCCAAAAGTATTGGAATTGACATTGTTAGTGTTTAAGATTAATTCTTTATTATTCCACCCTAGCCGTGTATTATCGTAACGTTGGGTAGGCACGGTAACGCTCTGGCCAAAAGCATTATTCAAGCCCCAGGAACTTACCACCAGAAAGAAGACTTTCAAAATAAGGTAGTATAAATTTTTCATTCTGCTTAGTTTTGGTTAAAGTATTATGACTTAAATAAGTAAAATTCAAGAGATACTTAAATTAAAAAGTTACTCATATCAAATGAGTTACTTAACCAACTTAAAACAGAAGGTAACTTACTTTGTTAATCTGTTTTCTTTTGTATTTGACGTTAGATACTTTTCTTTTGACGAACACAATTATTTTTAAAAACGAGTTGGGATTATAAAAACATTAGCAAAAAATAAAATTCTTCGGATAAGAGATCGATTGCTTAAACTAATGAGTATCCAGTAACCAAGTCAACCCTTTAAAATAAGGCGTTAAAACACAATGCAAAGTAAATTTGCATCACGTCTTAACACCTGATCTTTAAAATCCTCAAATAACACTGTTGTTATTTCACTTTTACCCGCACTCCTTCCGAATGACTTGTAAATTCCGGCGCGTACATACACTGAATAGTTGTTATGCCGTTTGAAAAATTCCCGTAATGAGTTACCCTCAAGGGATATTCGAATACAAACGTGCCTTTGGGCAACCAACCAAAAAAGAAATTTGTTGCTGCGTCTCGGGTACTTTCATAATAACCCAGCCCATCCCGGTATTTATATTGAGAAAGGACATTAACAGGCTCTAATCCGGCAGCTCGCATATCTTTCATATGGACATATTCCATGTCGCGGTCAACGCGAAGTTCAATGCGGACTTTGAGTAAATCACCGGGTTTCAGATGCGTGGTATCAGAGATTAATTCAATTACCGGACCAGCGGAAGTATTACGTTCCACAAACAACTGTTTTCTGAGCTTCAAAGGTGTTTCGGAAGATGTAATTTTATCGAGTTGTTCAAAATACTGCCAATAAAGTGCTCCCCAGCTTACTCCATCATCCTTCTTGGTGATCGTTACTTTGCCCATCTCTGGTTTGATGTCTGAACCGTTCCATGAGGTTTTGAAATATCCTGTTCCTGCTTCTACCTTTACTTCGGGCATATTACGGGGATCAATTTTCTGATTTCCAACAGTAATATCCACCTGACCTTCGTTTGTCAGCCAGTCAGTTCCCCGCAACAATAAAGCATAACAAGCTTCAACAGTGGCCTTGGTGGTTTTCCAGTCTTGTGTTTGTTTCTGTTTGAGCAACCAAATCTTCATTTCGTTCACTGCGGTGGTATCGTGGGCTATTTCATCAAAAGCTTCGATCATAAGAGACTGGGTTTCAACAGGCGCCTGATACCAAAACCAACCGTTGTCATACTTCCAGTACATTCCCATTTCATCTGAGGTTAATGCCCGTTCCCGTAATGAATTTAAAATGCTGACAGGAGTTTGAGTGTCGTTATTTCGTTCAAGGGCCAGAGAAAT
>DATBXH010000109.1:0-7488 GCA_036514375.1 Bacteroidales bacterium
CGGTTTTATCTTTTAACTCTTCTGTTGCACAGGTGCAAACCATCAATGTGGCCGATTCCATCGTGTATCAGACAATGGATGGTTTTGGCTGTAGTCTTACCGGAGGCAGCGCGATGCTTATTCACAAAATGGAAACCGGAGCTAGATCTGCTCTGTTAAAAGAGCTCTTTGCCGTGGATGGAAATAGCATTGGCATCAGTTATCTCAGAATCAGCATTGGTTCATCTGATCTCGATGAAAAAGTTTTCTCTTACGATGATCTGCCGGCAGGGGAAACCGATGAGAATATGGTGAAATTTGATCTGGGGTACGACAAACTTCACCTGATTCCGGTACTGAAAGAAATTCTTGCTATCAACCCGAACATCAAAATACTTGGTTCACCGTGGAGTGCACCCACCTGGATGAAAGACAACAACGAATCGAAGGGTGGCAGCCTTCTCAGGAAGTATTTTGCGGCTTATGCAACATACTTTGTGAAATACATTCAGGGGATGAAGTCCGAAGGGATCAGGATTGACGCCATAACCGTTCAAAATGAACCTTTGAATCCTGACAATAATCCCAGCATGTATATGACCGCTCAGGATCAGGCTGAATTTATCAGGGAAAATCTTGGACCCGCATTCACTGATGCAGGAATCGACACCAAAATCATCGTATATGATCATAATGCAGATACGACTGAATATCCGCTTACGATATATAAGGACGCCAATGCCTCCAAATATGTTGACGGTGCGGCATTTCATCTATACAGAGGTACGATCGATGCATTAACTCCTGTCCATCATGCCTATCCGGGTAAAAACCTTTATTTTACAGAACAATGGGTTGGAGCTCCCGGGAATTTAAGTGGAGATCTTGTCTGGCACATTAAAAATTTAATCATTGGAGCTTCGCGAAATTGGTGCAAAAATGTACTTGAATGGAATCTTGCTGCAGATCCGGAATATAATCCGCACACTACCGGAGGATGCGACAATTGTTTGGGTGCCGTAACCATCAGTGGAAATGTAGTCTTACGAAACCCTGCTTATTACATCATGGCTCATGCAGCAAAGTTTGTGAGACCCGGCGCAGTTCGGATTTATTCCAGCCTTCCGGCCAACTTGCCCAACGTTGCTTTTAAAATCAATGACGGACACATGGTTCTGATTGTTTTAAACGATGATGTAAAGGCGCAGAATTTCAATATTCATTACAGGGACAGTACTGTGAATGCTTCATTGGAAAAAGGTGCGGTAGCCACTTACATTTGGTAACCCAATTCAAATGTATACCTTATGAAATGGATAGCTTTTATTATTTTTCTGAGCTTCGCTGTTCCAATTGCTCATGCTCAAAAGATCACCTTAAAAGTAATGCAATTTAATATCTGGCTTGAAGGAAGCCAGGTTCCAAATGGATTTGATGCCATCGTAAATGAAATTGTCGATAAAGACATTGATATCGTAACTTTTAGTGAAGTTCTGAACGAAAAGAATGTACATTTTAACGACCGCATTGTAAAAGCATTACAGGGAAAAGGTAAAACCTATTTTTCTTTTTATGCCGACGATTCTGGCATTTTAAGTAAATACCCTATCATCCGTAGCGCATCCGTTTATCCCGAAAAAGCGGATACCGGTTCAATCTATAAAGCCATCATAAAAGTGGGTGAAGCTAACATTGCAATTTATTCGTCGCATCTCGACTATACGCACTATGCATGTTATTTACCACGCGGATACAGCGGGTGTACATGGAAAAAACTAGACAAACCGGTGACCAATTTGGATACCATATTGGCGAATACTTTGTCATCAAAACGTTTGGAAGAAATAAAGACAGTTATTGCTGATGCAGAAAAGGAATTTAAACATGGTAGTAGTGTAATTATTGGTGGCGATTTTAATGAGCCCTCTCATTTAGATTGGGGTGAAGCAACTAAAAACCGTTATGATCACAACGGAGTGATTGTGCCCTGGCCGGTTTCCGAATTACTTGCAAAATCGGGTTATATTGATTCGTATCGTCAACTATTTCCCGATCCGGTAACACACCCGGGATTTACTTATCCGGCAGACAATCCCGATGCAGATGTTCGCAAGCTAACCTGGGCACCTGATGCAGACGAGCGGAAAAGGATTGATTTTATATACTATAAACTTAAAAAAGGGGTAACTATAAAAGATGTTGCCATTGTTGGCCCCAAAGGTTGCATTGTGAGAGGCAAACGCGATGAAGGACAATCGCAGGACAATTCTATTTTACCGGCAGGCATTTGGCCGTCTGATCATAAGGCTGTGTTGGCGACTTTTGAGATAAACGATGGTAAATAGAGTTTATATAAATTATTATTTAAATGACCCTAACCCCTTAAGAAGAGTAATTGCCTATTTAATGGCAGGAATTCTTATATCCTATGGTTACAACCCCAACCCCTTAAGAAGGGGCTATAACAGAATCATTTACATTAAAATTATTGACACAAATGTTGATTCTTAAAAAGAATACATTCAGAAAAAGGAGTTCCTAAGTAATTAGAAACCAGTTATAGCCCCTTCTTAAGGGGTTGGGGTTAATAGTTCATAAATAAATTAATAGACTATGTCTTGCATCGAACTCACATTAAATTAATTGGCTAGATGAAAAAAATCACTTTAACCATATTATTCATCACTGTTTTAAATGCTGTTTTTCTTCCATCCATTTTTGCACAGAAAAGAACGATTGCACAAAAAGTTGATTCTGTTTTGGAATTAATGACCCTCGAAGAAAAAATCGGTCAACTCAACCAGTACAACGATGATTTGGCCGCTACCGGACCAGTTACCATTGATAGTACTAAAGTTAGTCAGATTCAAAAAGGAGGTGTCGGTTCATTACTTAATTGTATGGGAACAGAGCGCACACGTAGTTGGCAAAAAGTTGCGATGCAATCGCGTTTAAAGATTCCGCTTATTTTTGGGCAGGACGTCATTCATGGTTATAAAACTACGTTTCCCATTCCGCTGGCCGAATCATGCAGTTGGGATTTGGATGCCATTCAGTTATCGGCAAGAATTTCTGCAACCGAAGCAAGTGCTGCCGGCATAAACTGGACATTTGCACCCATGGTTGACATTGCCCGCGATCCTCGCTGGGGACGGGTAATGGAAGGTGCCGGAGAAGATACTTATCTGGCCTCAAAGATTGCTTTTGCCAGAGTGAAGGGTTTTCAGGGAAATAGTCTTGGTAATACTAATTCGGTAATGGCATGTGCCAAACATTTTGCTGGGTATGGTGCTGCCATTGGAGGCAGAGATTACAATTCTGTTGACATGAGTCTCCAACAATTGTGGGAAATTTATTTACCTCCCTTTAAAGCAGCCATCGATGCAAACGTTGCGACATTCATGGATTCATTCAACGACATTAACGGCGTGCCTTCTACAGGAAACAAATATTTACAGCGGGATGTATTAAAAGGGTTGTGGAATTTCCAGGGTTTTGTTGTGAGTGACTGGGGTTCTATTGGTGGGATGATTATTCACGGATTTGATAAGGACGAATATGAAGCAGCACTTTCGGCCATTACTGCAGGTTGCGATATGGATATGGAAAGCAGGATTTATAAAAACAATCTGGCAAAACTCGTGAATGATGGTAAAGTCTCCATGGATATCATTGATGATGCAGTCCGAAGGATTTTAAGAAAAAAATTCGAGCTTGGTTTGTTTTACGATCCTTTCAAATATTGCAATACCGAAAGAGAAAAGGCAGCATTGAACAATCCTGATCACCCGGTTGCCGCAAGAGACATTGCCGGGAAAAGTATTGTGCTGTTAAAAAACCAGAATCACCTGTTACCCTTGTCAAAAAATACGAAAACAATTGCATTTATCGGTCCTTTGGTAAAAGCTGTCATGCAGAATAAAGGGTTTTGGGATGTTGAGGTTCCCGGAATTGATTCAGGTTATGTTGTGTCGCAATGGGATGGACTCAAAAATAAAGTAGGTAACAAAACTAAACTCTTGTATGCGAAAGGGTGCGACATTGAAGGAAGTAACAGAGAAGGATTTGCTGAGGCTGTAAGGATTGCCAAACAGGCTGATGTTGTTATTTTAAGCATTGGCGAACGTCGGGATATGTCCGGTGAAGCCAGAAGCCGCAGTAACATAAATATTCCGGGTGTACAGGAAGATTTGTTAAAAGCACTGTTAGCTACCGGAAAAAATGTGGTGGTATTAATTAATGCCGGACGACCATTGGTTTTTGATTACACTGCCGATCATGCACAGGCTATTTTGTATACGTGGTGGTTAGGCAGCGAAGCCGGAAATGCAATAGCCGATGTACTGTTTGGTGATGTTAATCCGTCAGCAAAACTAACCATTACGTTTCCCCGGAGTGTAGGACAAATTCCAATTTACTATAACCATTTCAACACAGGTCATCCGGCTCAAAACGATAGCGATCGCTCTTATAAAAGCGCTTATATCGATTTGTCCATTTTTCCCAGATACGAATTTGGTTATGGATTAAGTTATACCACCTTTCAATACAGTAATTTGAAGTTGAGCAAGAAGAAAATGAAAGCTGATGAGCAGATTGAAGTATCTGCAACCATTACAAACACGGGCAAATACGACGGAGAGGAAATTGTACAACTTTATCTGCACGATGTGGTTGGATCTCTTGTGAGACCGGTGAAAGAATTAAAAGATTTCAAAAAAATAAAATTAAAAGCAGGCGAATCAAAAACAATAACTTTTATGATTGACAAGGAAAAACTTTCGTTCTTCAATCAGCAATTGCAATGGGTTGCCGAACCGGGAGAATTTAAAGTAATGATTGGTGCGTCATCCAGAGATATTCGTTTGAAGGATAGGTTTGAACTGATAGAATAAGCTTTATATAAGTTAGAATTAAACACCCTTGCCCCAAATAGGTGTGGGTGTGATAACATGAATTTTTATATCCTATGGTTTTTTAACCCCAACCCCTTAAGAAGGGGCTATAACAGAGTCATATACACTGAATTTCTTAACATAAATGTTAATTCTTAAAAAGAATGAATTTAGAAGAAGGGGTTCCTAAGTAGTTAGGAACCAGTTATAGTCCCTTCTTAAGGGGTTGGGGTTGTAAAGTGATAAATGAGAAATCTTGCCATGAGCTAGGAAACTATCCTTTTTAAGGTGAGGGTGTTCATTCTAACTCATATAAACTCTAATAATAATGACCTTCATTATAAAAATTAAATGTGAAAAAGATAGTCTTTCAGGATTATAAAGAATTGTCAATTGAAACAGCAAAACTAATTGCACGAATAATTGCAGGGAAGCCTGATGCTTTACTCTGTTTTCCGGCCGGTGAGACTTCGCTGGGAACGTATGCCGCGCTAATTCAGATGCATAAAAACGGCATCATCAGTTTCAATAAATGCAAGGTGGTTGGCTTGGATGAATGGGTGCACCTGGACGAAATGCAAAACGAAAATTGCTATCATTTCCTGAAAAAACACCTGTTCGACCATATTGATATGAATCCTGAAAATCTCTGCTTTTTCAATGGAGAAAGCAATGATTTGCAAAAGGAATGTTTACTGACAGACCAGTTCATTAAAGCAAATGGCGGTATTGATATGATGTTGCTGGGTGTTGGAATGAATGGACATTTAGGCCTTAACGAACCCGGAATTTCGTTCGATAATTATTCGCATATCGTTGAATTAGACAGCGTAACCAAACGTGTGGGGCAGAAATACTTTTCGGCACGTGCAGAACTTACGAAAGGTATCACGTTGGGCATGAAGCATATTTTTGAAACAAAAACGGTGATTTTGCAGATAAGCGGGAAAAAAAAATCGCCTGTTGTCAAACGCTTGCTCGAAGCAGAAGTTTCTACCGAGCTTCCTTCTTCGTTACTAAAAAAACACCCAAACACTTTTTTATTGCTGGACGCTGATGCTGCATCAAAAGAAGAATGATCATGATTAAGGCTGTGTTAAAAGTCATCATATCGAGCTGGATTACAACTTTACTCATGAGCGATAGCGAGTAAATCCAGCTCAGCGAGGGGAAACTGCCTATTTAATGGCAGGAATTCCCGTTTCCTATGGTTTCAACCCCAACCCCTTAAGAAGGGGCTATAACAGAACCATATACATGAGAATTCTTAATACAAAAGTTAATTCTTAAAGAAATTGTGTTTCGATAAAGGGTTCCCTAATTCGTTAGAAACCAGTTATAGCCCCTTCTTAAGGGGTTGGGGTTAGAAAAGTGATAAATGAGAAATTTCGCCATTAGTTAGGAAATTACCCTTTTTAAGGGTTGGGGTTAAGTGGATTACAAATTAATCCAAATAAGGTCTAAAAATTCAAAATATGAAGAGAAACTACTTTCTGGTTGGGTTTATATTTCTGATCTTTTTTATTATTTCATTTTTAACAAACATCATTGGTCCGTTAATTCCCAATATCATTAAAAGCTTTCATTTAAGTCTTGGACTTGCGGGTTTTTTGCCATTTTCATTTTTTATCGCTTATGGTATCATGTCAATTCCTGCCGGAATCCTGGTGGAGAAGTACGGTGAGAAAAAGGTCATGCTTTTATCCTTTTTTAGCGCAGCCATCGGTGCCTTTTCTTTTGCGCTCTTCCCGTTTTTCTTAAATGCACTGTTTTCCCTGTTGTTTATAGGCATTGGTATGGCTATGTTGCAGGTTGCCATTAATCCGCTTTTGCGTGTGGTTGGAAGTGAGGAGCATTTTGCGTTTAACTCGGTTTTTGCCCAATTGGTATTTGGTTCGGCATCATACGTGAGTCCTTTGGTATATAGCTATCTGGTTGTCAATCTTTCGTCGCAGACAAGTACATCCAACTGGTTCTTAAAGATTCTTTCGCAGACTACAGCCGCAAATCTTCCCTGGGTTTCATTATACTGGATTTTTGGACTGGTAACCGTGGTTATGCTTGTGGTTATTGGTATTATTCGATTGCCCCGGGTGAAACTCGCAGAAAGCGAAAAAATCGGTGCACTGGAAACTCACAGGAAATTACTTTCAAACAAATATGTGTGGTTATTTTTCTTTGGTATTTTCAGTTATGTAGCAACGGAGCAAGGTCTGGCAGACTGGATTTCCAAATTCCTATTTGACTATCATGGTTTCGACGCTCAAACGACCGGTGCAAAAGTTGTATCTTATTTCTGGGGATTGCTCACCGTGGGTTGTTTGCTTGGTATGTTCCTGCTTAAAATTGCCGACAGCCGGAAAGTACTTATCATCTTTGTTCTTGCAGCCATTGTTTGTGTAAGTTTTGGATTATTGGGTTCTGCACAGGTGGCACTTTGGGCCTTTCCTTCAGCCGGATTCTTCCTGTCGGTCATGTGGTCGGTAGTAATTTCACTGGCACTAAATTCCATGGAAAATCACCACGGAACATTTTCGGGCATACTTTGTACGGGCATTGTCGGAGGCGCCATTGTGCCGCTCTTAATCGGGTATTTAGGCGATTTTATCGGGTT
>DATBXH010000110.1:0-2396 GCA_036514375.1 Bacteroidales bacterium
TTCAGGCAATGTTACGTTTGGATTTGCCAGTCCAGATAAGTCTGCGGCAGGATTCCCTGTTTCCATCACAAACGTAAAACCGGAATTTAAAGGTTCTTCAGTCGGCATTGATTTCGATCTTAATATCTCGCTGGCAGATATAGCTGCTTTGCCAAAAGGTACGTTTAGTCTTGGGGTAATTGGCGACCTTTCTATGACCAATGGGCGACCGTCGTGGGGAAATCCTCATCTGGAAGTGAATCATATCAAAGTCTCCGGACCGTTGGGACCATTGGATCTCGATGGGCAGATTGACTTCTTCGACAAAGACCCAAAATACGGCAACGGTATCAGAGGAAGCATTGATGTGAAACTCAGTCTTGGTGTCACGAAGATCGATATCAACAGCCATATCATGTTTGGAAACACAACATTTAATTACTGGTACGTCGACCTGAATTACCTGCAAAGCATTGGAATACCCATTGTACCGCCTGTAGCCATGTTTGGTCTTGGCGGGGGAGTTTATTATAACATGAGTAAGGCCCAGGATATCTCACCCGATGCATTGCTGAAAGGTACAACCAACGATTTGAACCGCTACACTCCTCAAAGCGGAATCATTGGATTTAAAGCAAGCATAGTGGTTGGTGTTGGAAATGGAACTCCTTTCCATGCCAAAGGCACGCTCAGTATGGAATTCACTTCAAACTTTGGTGTAAAAAGTGTAGACCTTGATGTAGATGCAGCCATGATGGCCAATGTCACGGATGATGACAACAGTGCTCCGATCAATGGACACGGACATATTGGTTACGATTTTGTACAGAAAATATTCGATGCCGGAGTTGGACTCAATGTCAATTATAAAGTAATCACCGGGAGTGGCTGGCTGGCCCTGAACATCAATGGTTCCAACGGGGAATGGTACTTTAAGCTTGGCGAACCCGAAAACAGGGTCAACGTGAATGTACTGGATTTAGTCACACTCAATGCCTATTTCATGATGGGCTCAAATATACCGGGGATGCCAGATCCTCCATCTGAGATAATGCAATATTTCCCAAGTTACAAAGGTTCGCGCGATAATAGTATTGTATCAAATACTGTAGCTCCTGGTTTTGCTTTCGGTGCAGGATTGCAATACGGGCCGGTTGATTTGACATTTCTGATCTTCTATATGCATTTCTCCGCAGGTATGGGATTTGACGTGAATCTTCGCCAATACAGCCAGGGTTGTGACGGAAGTTCAAACTTGCCAGGCATCAACGGGTGGTATGCCAATGGTCAATTCTACGCCTGGGCCGATTTTTCGTTTGGGCTTAATGTGGATGTTTGGTTCTATTCCGGTAAAATTGATGTTGCGGAATTACAGGCTGCCGCATTATTCAAAGCAGGGCTGATAAACCCATCCTGGTTTGAAGGATGGCTTTACGGACATTATGATGTTTTGGACGGGCTGATTTCAGGGACCATGAATTTCCATGTTTCCGTGGGTAACAAATGTGTACCAGCCGGAAATCCATTAGGAAGCGATATGCCCATCATCTCTCAGCTAAGTCCGGGTGATGGTGATAAAGATATTTCCATAGCAGAGAATCCCGAAGTTGCCTTCAATTATCCTGTAGACAACGATTTCCAGGTAACCAATACCAACGACAACGGAGATGAAGTGCTGAACACCATCCACATCGACATGACCGATTTTACCATCCGCAGGGCATCAGATAATGCTGTGGTGGCTGACATTCACAACAACCAGAATCTCTCGTTTACCGAAGAAATGAAACTTGCCACGCTTTATACCCAGAATGCCTTCGATCCGCAAACCAATTACACAGTGACTGTTTCAGTATCTGCCTATCAGGTTGTCAATGGTAATAAGCAACTGATTATCTATAAAAATCAACCGGTTCAGGAAACTAAAACAATTTCGTTCAAAACAGGAGATTGCATGCACCGTTTGGATGAGAATGCCAAAACGCTGCTGGGAAGCTATCCGTTTAAAAATCAACGTTACTTCCTGCAAAAGGAACAAACTACAGGGTTTATCCAATTGGATAAAAATTATCCGTGCCTGCTGAATGATCCTAGTTACGATCTTCTGGCACAGTTTGTATCATATCAATCACCTTCACAGACTTCCGTTCAGGAAGTAAAAGTCGGACAAAACGGTAATCAGCTTACGTTCCCGATACCATCGTTGCCCAATGAACAGATCACGGAACTGAGGATCATCAAGAGGATGAAAACAAATAAGTTTGGAATCCTTGGTAAACCATCACTGAACTACGACAGCCATAATATGTATGTAGGATGGGGCGATGGTATTAACAGCAATGTTATTTCCGTTCGAAGAACTTCCATTTCGGGAGAATCATTCTCCAATAAAAATACAGAACTGGAACTGTACAGTT
>DATBXH010000111.1:0-2794 GCA_036514375.1 Bacteroidales bacterium
ACCACAAGTTATCTGGTACAGGGAACTACCAAAATTGCCACCTTACCTTCCGGAGTTCACGACGGGATAAACTATATCAATGATTCAACGGTTACCTTTGTACTCTTTGCTCCTTACAAAAAATCAGTTTACCTCATCGGAGATTTTAACAACTGGACTCCATCCAATAGTTACCTAATGAACGAAGATACGGCACTTGTTCCCTATCTGGGAACGTATAATGCCATCATTGATGCTTCAGGCAATACAGGTACCGTCTCGATGGTCAGGGATAGTGACCGTTTTTGGATAACTGTAAAAAATCTTACGCCAGGTAAAGAATATGCATTTCAATACCTCATCGACGGCAACATCCGCATTGCTGATCCCTATTCTGAGAAAATTCTCGATCCGGCTAACGATAAGTATATTTCATCAAGTATTTATCCCAACCTGATGCCCTACCCATCAGATAAAACTACTGGTATTGTCGGCGTTATTCAAACCAATCAGACTCCTTACCAATGGCAGGTATCCTCATTTATTCCGCCTGATAAAAATAAGCTGGTCATTTACGAGCTTTTAATTCGTGACTTTACTGCCAAAAGGGACATCAAAACAGTAATGGATTCTCTAACTTATTTAAAACGTCTGGGCGTAAATGCTATTGAGCTAATGCCTTTCAGTGAATTCGACGGCAACGACAGTTGGGGATATAACCCGTGCTTTTATTTTGCACCAGATAAAGCCTATGGCACCCGCGAGAATTACAAAAGCTTTATCGACGCCTGCCATCAGAACGGCATTGCTGTTATTCAGGATATGGTACTAGATTTTTCAACCGGCAACTCGCCTTTAGTGCAGATGTATTTTGCAAATAATAACCCATCAATACAAAATCCGTGGTACAATGTTGTGCCTCCGGTAGGTTCCTATACAGCATCTGCCGGCTATGGTTACGATTTTAACCACAGTAGCCCTTACACTCAGCAATTTACCGATAGCGTAACTTCATTCTGGATGAAAGAATATAAAATTGACGGCTTTAGGTTTGACATGGCCAAGGGTTGGACAAATACACCAGGAACCGGCGACGGATCATATGACCAGCCGCGTATTAATATTTTGAAAAACACGGCCAGTCATATCTGGCACCAAAACCCAAATGCATACGTAATCCTCGAGTTGTTTACAGGAAATACTGAAGAGGATACGTTATCCAATCATGGAATGATGATGTGGGGAAACATGAACAACGCTTACGAACAGGCATCCATTGGTAACAGTAGTTCTATTTCAGGAATCTCTTATAAAGCTCTAGGATGGAATTATCCCAACCTTGTCGGATATATGGAAAGCCATGACGAGCAGCGCGAAATGTATTTCAATGAAACACTCGGGAAATCCGGCGGTATTTATAATATTAAAGATACTACCACAGCTCTGAAAAGAATGGAACTCGATAATGCCTTTTTCTTACCTGTTCCAGGTCCCAAAATGATCTGGCAATTTGGAGAACTGGGCTACGATACCAGCATTAACTACAACAGCAGGGTTGGAATTAAACCCCTTTTATGGAAATATTACAACGATTCCAGAAGGAGACATCTTTTTAACGTTGTAAGTGCACTTATTAATCTGAAAAAAAACTGCCCGGCATTTTCAACCACTAATTTCTCCATGGATGGAGACATGATAAAGCATATTGAACTGCTGGGTAAGGATACAACAATCGAAATACTTGGAAACTTTGATATATACGGTAATGCCTATACGCTTACACTCCCATCGATTGGAAAATGGTTTGAATACTTTACAGGAGATAGTATCACTATTTCAAGTTCAAGCTATTCTTTCAGTCTGCAACCCGGAGAATACCGGCTTTATTCCAATAAAAGACTGATCGGTTTTCATTCTATTGCAACACCTGTAAAACAAATTACAGATGATACGGAAGATTTTGTTTACCCGAACCCTTTTTCCAATGATTTGTATCTTGATAAGATAACAGATGCAAAAAAACTGGAAATTACTAACCTGCAGGGACAGAAGGTTCTTGAAACAAACGGAAAAGATATCAAACACATCGATACTTCCAACCTGCCGAGTGGATTATATTTTGTTACTATTTACTCCGAGAATGGAAATATAAAAGTCTTTAAAATAATTAAGTTGTAAAAATTGTTTCAAGTCAAATGTTCACGGATTTAAATATTTAAAATTACCATAAGGTAATAATGAAAGTTATTATCCTATTTACAATACATACACCTTCTTCTCTCTTCAAACGGCATAAAGAAGAAGGTACTAAGTTCAAAATAGTTGTTTTGTTAATATAGTAGTTGTTATGAAAAGAGGTGTCTAAAAAGTCTTGAATTGAGCGTAGTCTGGAGACTACGCTCAGCGAAATCTCCAGATTACGCCGCATCAGAGACTTTTAAGACGCCCTCTTTAAATGAATTACCTTTTCCTTAGCCTTCTGTATTAGATATTTGAGAAAATTTAAATTTCTCAATAAAATTTCACCAACAGCTTGTATTTCTCTTAATTACTTTATTTAAACCAATGGCTAATTATGTACTACATAAAGCATTCTACATTTATTAACTTAATTAAATCAATTAATTATGAAAACAACTTTTACTAGTGTTAGAAAGAAGCTTGTTTTAGGTGCAGTCTGGTTAGGTTTGTCTACCGTCTGCTTTTCACAAAATGATGTCATGTTACAGGCATTTTACTGGAATGTTCCTGTCGATCAGACCAATTTAAACGGATCGTGGTGGGATACTTTGCGTGTAAAAACTCCGGAATTGAA
>DATBXH010000112.1:0-2390 GCA_036514375.1 Bacteroidales bacterium
AAGGCTTTTGTCCTCTGATCACTAGTTAAATCAGCCTCCCACGCCAAAATGCTGGCCCCTCCAAAACCTTGTATAGTTTGTTGTACGGTACCGGCACTTATTGCTGCCGTTGATTTCAATATTTTCGGTGAATTTAACTGGTCATTGATTGAGACCTCCTCTTTTGAACAACCAAAAAACACGAAGGCTAATACTAAACTGATGTTTAATGCTCTTTTTTTCATAAATCATAAATTAATAAATTGTTAGTAATATGTAAATAATTAAAAGTCATCCGTATTATGAACTAATTAATTCCTTCGGCGCAAAACCGAAAGTTTCTGTAAATGTTGTATTTTATTTGAGTACACACGATGACCCATTATTATTTAATCTCATCTCAAAAGAATGATTGGTAAAGTTTGTACACATTTATCCGATAAAAACTTACAGAAATATGTGCCATTTGTAAGATTGCCCAAATCCAAATGAATCGTTTTTCCTCCAGATTCCTGCAAGCCATTGACCACAGACCTTACCCTTTTCCCGTTGATATCTATAATCTCAATAAGAATACGCTCCGGTTTCTCAAGAGAATATCCGATGGTCAACAGTCCGCCGGATGGATTTGGAGAGAGTGTTAAATTGTAATTAGACGCTGAAATCGATCTGACGGAAGTAGAAATACAATTACCTGCCTCACCACCAATACCAGTAGGGTCAATAAAAACATTGGAGAGGTAGAGTTTATCCAAACCAGCACCATCTTCCCTATAAGCAAATTTAAGAATATGTGAACCCGCGGTAAGATTGTAAATGAGAGCAGCATTTGAATTATTCGAGTCGTACACATTAACCCATCTCCATCCTGCTACACCATTGGACAGCCCGTTCCATAATATCCAGGAACCATCGTCCATCTTTACCCAATACGAATCGTCATTGGCTGTAGGCGTATTTACCCTACCCCAGAGTTTATACGATCCGGGGTCAGTAATATTCAGATTGAAAATAACCTGATCGTTGACGTTTTCTGATGCTGCTGCTGTGCTGTTATTTCCTGATTTTATCATCACATATTTACCATCGGACGCGTTAGCATCGGTTAATTTATCCCAGGTTGAACCCACCGTTCCGCATTCGGCTTCAAGCCAAATATATTGAGGGTTAGCAACACCTGTTTTTATAGTAATTTCAGTGGTATCGGAATTAGTGGCTCCATCATTATCGGTAACTGTAAGAATAATCTTATGGGTCCCCAATTTCAGTGTTAACGAAGGGGAAATTCCCGAGGCTATCTCAACACTATCTTCAGCCCAGGTATAATTGGATATGGTACCGTCGGTATCGTTGCTCAACGAACCATCTAACGTTATAGTTTCAGATCCGTTATTATCACTGTCTGTTATAACTTTATCCGCTCCCGCATTAGCAACAGGCTTTTTATTCAATTTCTTTCCGCCATATCCTGTCACAGAAGTAAAGGTTGTTACACTTTGGGCATCCAGGGTAGCAGAGAAGGTCCCTCCGGACAATTTTACTGTACCATCGTTTTCAACATCTTTAGTCTTTGAGGTCGTATATTTCAATAAGCTATCGACGGAAAAATTCTGAACCGAGAAATTCATGGCCGATGCTGTTGTATTTTTGTTTATAGCAACAATCACAAGACTTGTATCTGTTTTGTAAGCGGTGACTTCAACATTGACATTCGGGGATGAAGCCCCGATTCTGGTATATCCCGGCCGTATAAACTTGGCAAATTGAGACATCACATGTCCACGTTTTGTAATATTGCCGCTTTCATCAATAAAAGAATAGGATCTTCTGATATACCACCAAACATAGGCGTTAAAATTGGAGACCATACAATTGTATATTTCTTCAGCAACTCCGAGTGTAGCAGTCCAGGTTGTATCATTTATAAGATGTTCGGTCATCCATACCTCCTTCCCTTTATTGCGGGCAAGCGGGTAATCGGTGAGCCCACCTCCATAAATGTGTCCGCCAACTATACTTAGAAACGGTTGGGCCGTGGGATCATTGAGGATAGGGTCGGTCATATTATGATCGAAATGAAAGGACTCCGCAGCAATTAATTTGGTATTGTTAAATTTCGAACCCTCAACACTCACAAAATTAAGCATCTGCTGCGCTGTCCAGCTACACGATTCGTAATTCGGATTAAAATCCGGTTCGTTTTGAACAGATACGGCGTACAAAGGAGCTCCATGTTTCGACATGGTATCGGCAAAACTCAGCAAATAATCAGCGTATGCATCATACGAAGAAGTATTCAGGCTACCTCCGATAGTACTGTTATTGCTTTTCATTGAAGCCGGAGGGGACCACGACGTGGCAAAGAGTAAGACGCCATAGCTTTTTGCCTTTAAGGCGGTTGGTAATTCTTT
>DATBXH010000113.1:0-2758 GCA_036514375.1 Bacteroidales bacterium
CCTGCAGGCATGTTAAACTAATTTTTATTTTCTTTACCTTTAGGGCCTTATGGAATAATTGCTATGAAGGACAGTTTAGGTAACGTATCTTTAAAAGGCAAAGTGGCACTGGGGTATCTGTTAATTTTTCTGGCGTCGGCCATAGCCATTATTTTTCTGTATCAGGGAATAAAGAATTTGCAGCGATTGGATGAGACCAATACCTCGCCTAATGAAAAACTATATAAAATAAACCAGATCCTCACACTTATCTACGAAGCTGAAAACCAAACTCGAAGTTATTTTCTGCTGAGGAATAAGTCTGATTTTGATGATTATATCCAAACATTAAATAAAATTGGGTCCGAAATCGATAAGCTCTCCATTGATTGTTATGATAATCCAAAGCAACTCCGGCATTTAAACACCATTAAGAATCTTCTGATGCAGAAGAAAGACGTGATTCGTCAACTCATGGATATAAAGAGTCCGAACCGGCGGGAATTTTTGTATGCCAGGGCATTGGAAGAGATCTATATTCAGGCTTACGAACTTAGCAAAATGTCGCGTATTGTGAAGGAAAAAGTAACCATCACACGCGATTCGATTGCCGAAACACCTCAAAAAAAGACTTTTATACAGCGGTTTAAAGGAATATTCTCTTCGGAAGAAGCTAAATTGGCCAAGGAACCAAAGGTAGCTGTCGAAAAAGAAACCCAGTCCGATACTATCGTTCAGGAAGGTATTTCGCCCGATACGCTTGTGAAGACACTAAAACATGCCCTTGAAAATCTTAAGACCCGCGAAGATTATTTGCAGGATCAGTCGGTTACCCACGAAACCCAGTTATTGTACAACGATCGTGTGTTGCTCGATAAGATCCGTGAAATTGTAACGCTGCTTGAAACGGAGGAACTTGCCAATATTAACCGGGTACTGAGAACATCTTCGTCCATCCTTCAAAGGGCATCGTATGTTTCGATGGTGCTTGCCATTATATCCGTATTGCTGATTGTTGTATTTCTGGTACTTATTTTCAGGGATATTTCGCTAAACAAACAGCGTCAGTTAGCCTTGCAGATGGCAAAACAGCAGGCTGAGCAACTGATACGGCTTAAGGAGCAGTTCCTTGCCAACATGAGTCACGAAATACGGACTCCCCTGGGGACCATCATTGGTTTTGCCGAACAGTTGCAAAAGACCGAACTTCAGCCCAAACAGGCAAAATACCTTGATACGATTGATAAAGCGTCGGAACATTTACTTGGGTTGGTAAATGATATTCTCGATTTGTCGAAAATTGAAGCCGGTAAACTTACTCTTGAAAAGGTGAGGTTTAATCTGACCGATTTATTGCAGGAAGTTTGCCAGTCATTAAGTCTGAAAGCCAAAGAGAAAAATCTCGACCTTCAATTACAGGTCAGTCCTGATCTTAACCGCGAATTAAAAGGCGATCCGTTCCGCATCAGACAGGTAATGATTAATATTGTGGGTAACGCCATTAAATTTACCGAAAAGGGAAGTGTTACCGTAAATGCTGATGTGCTTTCGTCAAATGATGCCTGCGTGGTGGCCAGGATTGATATAATTGACACGGGTATTGGAATTGCCGAAGAAAAACAAAAAGAGATATTTGAGGATTTTTCGCAGGCGGACACAGGAACTTCCCGAAAATATGGAGGTACTGGCCTCGGATTAGCCATTTCCCGAAGAATTGTAGAGTTATGCGAAGGTTCAATTAATTTAAATAGTACGATGGGACAGGGAAGTACATTTACCCTGGAAATCCCTTTTGAAATGCCGGATCAATCGGATATGACAATGGCAGGGCAAACGGATGCAAAGATTCCCCTGGATGAAATTGTGAAAAGTATAAACGGAAAGCGTGTGTTGGTAGCCGAAGATGACGAAATAACCCTTTTACTTGTTTCGTCACTTTTGGAAAATGCCGGCGCTGCAGTTGATGTGGTTGATGACTTTGCAACGATTCATGATCTTTTGGAACGGAAACCATTCGACCTTGTTATTACCGACATTCACATGCCGGGTATGAATGGTTTTGATTTTGTGCAGCTTATCCGGAGCTATCCGAATAAGAATATCAGTGAAGTGCCTGTGGTTGCTTTAACAGCGAATGTTTCGAACAAAGAGGAGCTTATGAAATCAGGGTTTAACGGATACTTGTCAAAACCTTTTAAAGAAGCGTCTTTTTATCATAAGATTTATAGTGTGCTAACTTCCGGCTATTCCATGGAGACTCAGGAGGAGTCGTCTCCGGTACTTTTTGAACAGTCTGCCCCTTATTCATTTAACGAAATTGTTAATTTTACCGGAAATGATCCGGAAGCGTTGAAACTGGTGGTATCTACATTTGTTGAAAAATCACTTCTGGTAATTACGGAAATGAACCAACTGGCAGATAAAGCAGATTTGGAAGGCATTTCCTTCCGCGCCCATAAACTTCTTCCGTCTTTTAAACAGTTTCAAATATCCTCCCTGATTGACGATCTGGTCAAGCTTGAGCGTTATGAGGAAATGGGATTGCCTGCAATGGAATTTATTGCCATTACGCGGAATTTTGGAACAGCAGCTTTGCTGATCATTAATCAGATTAAGGAGGAAGTAGAAAACTGAGGCCCTGCCGGATTTTTGAAACTTTATTCAATTTTGGATTGTTAGTCTATTGTAAAACCAAACTTATATGAAAAGGATAGTTATTATCATTATGGTCATGTCGTTATTTGGCGAATGTGCCAAAGTCCCTATTACCGGTCGTCGT
>DATBXH010000114.1:0-2512 GCA_036514375.1 Bacteroidales bacterium
GAACAGGTTAATGGTAGTTAAATACCAAAACGGCGATAATGGTTCGCAATATGTAACGGAAAATGAAACATATGTCTACTCTGAGATAACTCTGTATCAAAAATGGACTGGTACTGAATATATACCTGACCGATGGGTGGTAAAAACAAAATCCGGAACCACATTTGAATATGGAAATCAGGATGCCTGTTTATCTGTTAGGTATGAAGATGGACACGGAGTTTCAAAGAAAGCTAAAGTAAATTGGTTGCTCAATCGTGCCGAAGATATATACGGGAATTTTATGACCTATAATTACGAGCAAAGAGGACTAAACACCTATATTAAAAAGATTACTTACGGCAGCAATAAAAATAACGATACGAAAAACTACAATACCGTTGAGTTTTTTTACAAGCAAAGAACCGATCTGATCCCTGTGCATTATTATCAGGCAAACGGTATGGTTGACCAGCTATTGGACAGAATAGAAGTGAAACGTTCAAATGCCTTATTCAGAAAGTACGGTTTTGCATATACAATCGATGATTTTTCCAGGCTTGTATCTGTGACCGAAAGCACAACTGACGGAAAACAGCTGAACCCTACGATTATTAATTGGGGAACCTATAACGCAAGCGATATTACTTCGGGTGAAGCAACTGTAGAACCTTTCCCAAATGTAGGCTTTGCAAATCCGTTTTATACTTTAGGAGATATGAATGGTGACGGCCTGATGGATTTAATAAGTGTTAATAATAGTGTTCATAACGCCAGAACATACTACGCCACATATAAACCAAATGGAGCACTAACTTTTACTAAAGGGTTAAAATATAATTTACCAACATTTGATGATGGAATAGTTTGCGATGGAAAAGTGGGAGTGAGACAACCAGGAGGCACTGCTTTTGGCGATTTTAACGGCGATGGAAAAACGGAGATTATTGTGCCAACCTATGATAATTTACATGGTTATCCAAGGCTTGTTTTTAATATATATAATGATAGATCCAACGGTGATGGGATTGGGAGTACCCCGGATCAAATCTGGTCTCAATTAACAGCAAGCTCCGAAGTTCCTGCTATTGCATATGCAGATTTAAATAATGACGGTATTGATGATATCATATATATTGAAAAGAGCTCCAAGGATGGCAAAAATTATCCCGGAAAGATTCATTTTTCTTCCGGACAAACCGCCAGTTATAGCAGCATTTGGGTTGATTTTAATGTCTATTCGTCCAATCTAAAGCCGGAAAAAATATGTGTGGCCGACTTTAATGGGGATGGCATGCAGGATGTTATGATATTAAATTCATCCGGATATAAAATTATCCTTTCTCCACATGAACAGAAAAATTTTAGCGGGGATTTGAATAATACCGGAGGTCATTTCAACAGTAAGGATGAAATTCGTCTTGGAGATTTCAATGGGGACGGGTATCCTGATTTTATTGTCAGGAAAATGGACAAATGGTATTTGGAAATGAATGAAACGTATGATGATCAAATTGATAACCATCCGTATACATTTGTGAATTTCAGAACGGTTCCGTTACCGAAAATTATTGCAAGGGATGATAAGGATACCAATAAGGATGATGATAAAGATAATATCATTGTTACAGACTTTAATAATGATGGAAAATCTGACGTTATCATCTGCGATGCAACTTATGATAAATGGAAACATTCCTGGGGTTCATCGTGGAAAGCATTCACAGGGTTTTATACATATTGGTATAAATCCACAGGCACCGATCTTGTCCTGGAAAAAACTGCTAAATCAGACAATGAATCCGATGCCTATGAAAAATATTTTGTTGCGGGAGATTTTAACGGAGATGGACGAACTGAATTGTTGAATTATGGATCCGATTGTTATTCAGGAAGACCGAAAAATCAAACAACTCAAAAATGGGAAAGTTATAGAGTAACTAACAGCAACAACGAAAGTGGTGTTGTTACATCGGTGACCAATGGATTAAATCAGAAAACTGAGTTCTCTTACAAACCGCTTACAGATAGTACCATTTATAAAAAGACGCTGGTCAAAACATACCCACAGACACACGTTATCGGACCATTATACGTTGTTAATGAAGTAAGAACAGATAATGGTATCGGAGGACAAACCGCAATCTCCCATAAATATGAAGATGCTACTCTCCATAAAGAAGGAAAAGGATTTCTGGGATTTGCGAAAATATCTCAGGCAAATGAATCAACCAATACTCAAACAGTAACAAGTTCGGTATTCAATAAGCTGTACTTCACGCCTGAAAAGCAAACTACTGAAATGTCTGTCGGAGGGACCATGGTTTCCCGAACAATTAACGACTATAATGTTATTCAATTGGATAACAAACATGTGTTCCCATATCTTCGAAAGTCAGAATCCAATGATTTCCTGAAAAACATAACCGTAAAAGATACATTTGTTTACTTCTTTAATTACAACCAAAATTATGGTTATCTTACCAAGCAGAACCGTTATTACAATGGTGATTTTTACACGGTCGAAAAAACA
>DATBXH010000115.1:0-2074 GCA_036514375.1 Bacteroidales bacterium
GAAAAAAATACCTGTAAAGGATGCCGGGGTTCCAATGATAACAAATCGAAAAGTCGCATTAATTGCATTATTAAGAACTGTGAATTACTAAGCAAGCTGGATTCAAGATTCTGTTATGACTGCCCCAAATATCCATGTACAAGATTAAAACAACTCGATAAGAGATATAGAACAAAATACAAGATGAGTATGCTTGACAATCTTGATTTTATTAGGACCAATAGTATAGATAGTTTTGTACAAAAGGAACATGACCGATGGTTATGCGCTAGTTGTGGAGGGTCAATATGTGTTCATCGGGGATATTGTTTGAGTTGTAACCGGAATAATAAAAACGCCATGTAACAAAGGCAACATGCAAAAAAAAGATGGTTACGAGAATTTGCTGATTCGATAATAGATCAAATTATGAATAAGTTGAAAATCTGGTACCAATTATCTTGATAAGTTTATTAACCCAATTCTTGTATTAGCAAATTATATTATTGATAAAAACCCGACAATAAAGCATATTTATTGCTAACAGCCATTATCAAAACGTTTCAAACACAAGTAATCGCATGAAAAGATATAGCCTATTGATTCTGGTTTTCATAATCTGTATATCTCTGAATTATAATCCAGATTTGCTTTTTCAGACTAAATATCAACATTGGGGTTGGAATTTATCTTTACTAGCCTCAATTCTGATAATTTTAATTATGAAATACAGGGATCCATTGGATTGGAGACAAAAACTGGGTATTAATTTCACAAGAAATGATTATTGGAAATTCTTAATTACAGCAGTTGCTTTGCTAATAGGGTCATATTTTTTAGTTGATTTTGTTTCAAATAGTAAGGATTTTTCATTCAAACCTAAGCTGATTTATTATAAGGACTATGTCTCACCTGACCTTCCGTTTTTACCGATATTAGGTGCCTATATTTATTATGTTCCTGAAACTTTTAATGAAGAGATTCTAATAGGAGCCATGCTACTAATGGGATTTGAACGCCGGTTTAAGAAATTAAACAAAAATATTATAGTAATTGGGATAGCCATGCTATTCAGTTTAATGCATCAGGCACTATATAAATGGAGTCCTGTCCAGCCCGGAATTATGTTGACATTAACAACTATTACATGTCTGTTTTTTGTTGGGTTACTTCGAAATGTTTTGATACTTAAAACTCGTAAAATTGCTTATTCATGGGCAATCCATCTGAGTTTTAATTTGATATTCTTCTCTGGCTTTTTTGTTAATAATTCGAATAATAGAATAGCAATGGAGCCAGAAAGATTTAATATTGTATTTGACAATTTAGTAATGCTTGTTTTGACTGGATTATTAGCACTAGGTTCACTGATATGGTTAAATATGGATGACTTAAAAAAGCTACAGACTACAACATAATAAAAACCGAACTTCACGTGTAATATATAATATGAAAACTATCATTTTAAAATTTTGTGTACCATGATAGTGAAATACTCCGCCAATCCACAACAAAACTTTTATGCACCGTTATGTGGCATAGTACATCTTCGGTAAAAAGTTAATGTATTAAATAATGATTCTAATCGATGCCTTTGATGTATAATATATTTTGAAAATTAAATAAAACAGTCATGAAGAAAGTAATTTTAATTTTTGGTGGGAGTCTCATAGCTCTCTTACTTTTGGGATATGTGGCTATTTATTTATGGATAGATATTGCTGTTAAGAATAATATCAGAGTAGCTAAAGAAAAATATTCTGGCAAAGCTGAAGATGCATTGATAGCCTATTTACTTGACACTACAAACTCATCTAGAGACCGTTCGCATATTGCAATCTGGACATTAGGTCAAATTCATTCAGAAAAGGCAACACCAATATTGAATGGATTCTATAAGAATGATCCTGAAGGAAAAACATGCACGGGAAGACATCATTCTGTCCTTTGTCAATATGAGATTTATAAAGCTCTGAATGCTCGTAAAGTAAATTGGTGGCCTTTACATTCAAGATTAAATAAATAACTACAGCACCTAACACAAGTCTCTGCTCTACAACTTAAAAAAACAGACATTTTGTTTACAAACAAACCT
>DATBXH010000116.1:0-5062 GCA_036514375.1 Bacteroidales bacterium
AATACGAGTACGACGAAGATGGTAATAAAACCAGGGAGATTGAACTCGATCCATCCGGAAAAACGATGAAAACTACTGAATTTATGTACGAAGATAAGAAGAAGGTGCAGGAAAAAGAATATAGCCCTGCAGGTAAACTGCTTAGAACGACAGAATACAAATACGATGGCGATTTAAAAACAGAGAAAATTGTGTACGATGGCGATAAAAAAATAAAGTCGAGAAAAACTTATCAATACCAGCTTTATTAATGAGCCAGTTGAATGACATATTACATGATTTCGACCCCATCAGCTTAAACCAGATGGATGGGGTGGAACTACTTAATCGCACGGATACAAAGTTCGTTTTTCATTCAAAACGGCTACAGCACTTGCTTACACAAGCTCAGCAATATTACAGAGTACTCGAGATACAAAACGAAAGAGACTTCGCTTATAGTACAACATATCTCGATACCAGTAATTTCTTGTTTTTTAATCAGCAAATGAGCGACAGACCCAAGCGGTACAAAGTAAGGCATAGGATATACGAATCTTCCGGTCTTTCATTCCTCGAAGTAAAGTGCAAGACAAACAACGACAGAACCATGAAATGGCGGATTAAAAATAAGTTCCGGAACGAAACACTCGATGCTCCTGCTCTGACCTTCCTGGAAACACATATCAGCAATATTGCCTATTGTATTAATCCGGTTCTTGTCAATAAATTTCAAAGGATTACCCTGGTTGGTATTGACACCAGGGAAAGGATTACGATCGATTACAATCTGTCATTCACAAGTAAAGAAAAACAAATAGTATTACCGTATTTATCCGTTGCCGAGCTTAAAAGAGAAGGGTATGGAGGAAATTCTCCATTTCTGTATATCCTTAAAAAAATGCTCATTCATAAATCAGGGTTCAGCAAATATTGCGTTGGGAATGCCTTACTCAGGCCCATGCCTAAAATTAATCTTCTTAAATATAGTTTATTGCAACTAAAAAAAATTGAATATGACCAATCTGTTTATGATACTATTTGACAAAATAATGATCTCAAATATAGAGATTATTGATTTTGACAGTTTTCTGGAATTAATTGCCCGGTTTTCCTTAAATACCGTGGTGTTACTTTTATTGGTACGGTGGTTGTATTATACCTCCACCAGGCGTAAAGATTATCTTTTTACATTCATGATCATTGGAACCATCATTTTCTTATTGTGCTATTTACTAGGCAATGTAAAAATTCAAATAGGTTTCGCCCTGGGACTTTTCGCAATTTTTGGAATCATCCGCTACCGTACCGGTCAGGTACCTATCAAAGAAATGACATACTTGTTCCTGGTAGTAGCTCTCTCAGCCATTAATGCCTTGGTAAATAAGAAAATCAGTCTCGTAGAAATCCTGTTTTCCGACATAGCCATTGTTCTGGTAACTTATGGTTTTGAAAAGCTTTGGCTGCTTAAACACGAATCGGTAAAAGATATTATATACGAGAAAATAGAGTTAATTAAACCTGACAATTACAATGCATTAGTAGCTGACTTAAAAGAGCGTACCGGAATAAAGAATATTAAGCGTGTTGAAGTTGGCCGGATCGATTTTCTTCGTGACACCTGCCGTCTTAAAATACATTATGAAGAATCCGGACAGCAAATAAATATGGCCGATAATCAACAAAATGATATCGATAACGGAGATGATGACTAATCATTTGTAATCAATTAAAACAAACTTATGAACAGAACGAATTTAACAATCATGGTATCCTTTATTTTATTCGTTGCATCATGCAAAAAATATTCGGATAATCCGGAAAATATCACTTCGGATAGTGGCAATATAACATATTGTACAGGAGGTGATACAATTTTCATTACCTATAATGGATCCTCGGCATCGGTGGTAAAACCGCAATCGGACAGCACGGTTTATGTTGAGGTAAGTGGTAGTAAAGTAACCGTGAATTCTACCATTGAGAAAGAAATGTATTACAAGCTTACCGGCACAGCGTCGAATGGTAGATTTAAGATCTATAGCAACAATGCCTTCAATGTTATCATGAATGGTACAAATATTACCAACTCCGATGGACCGGCAGTTAACATCCAATCTGGTAAAATATGTACCGTTACAATGGTGCAAGGGACAACCAATTCCCTTACCGACGGAAGCTCATACGTTTCAAGCACAGAGGACCAAAAAGCGACTCTTTTCAGCGAAGCAGCATTAATATTTAAAGGAACAGGTGCATTGCAGGTAAAAGGTAATGTAAAACATGCCATTTGCAGCGATAAATATGTTGAAATACAGAATGGAAATATTACCGTATCCGGTTCAACAAAAGATGGAATTCATACGAACGATTATTTTGCAATGAGCGGAGGTGCGTTAAATATTACCTCATCCGACGACGGCATTGAATGTGAAGAAGGATATATACTTATCTCCGGGGGCACCATAACCACACTGAACATTGTGGCAGACACGAAAGGAATAACATGCGACAGCACAATGACAATTTCAGGCGGAACCATCAGCATAACATTAAACGGTAACCATACCAAAGGGCTTAAGTCAAACAAAAATATGACATTAAGCGGAGGAAACATGGTTATTAATACCACCGGGGCCGTCGTACTGACTTCATCCGGTTCAGGTTCCGACCCTTCTTATTGTACAGGCATAAAGTGTGATAGCAGCATTATAATTAATGGGGCCGACATTACGATTACCAGTACCGGAGCCGGTGGTAAAGGCGTTTCAGCAGATAATAATATTACCATGACAAGCGGTTCCCTTAAGATTACAACATCAGGAGGAGGGGCAACCTATACGAATTCAAGTGGTAAAGCAGATGCTTACAGCGCCACGTGCATAACTGCCGATGGAAATATATACCTGCTGGGAGGTAATGTAACTACATCCAGCTCCGGTCTGGGGGGTAAAGGTATTTCTGCAACCAAAACCATAACGTTAGGAGAAACCGGATACTCGCTCAATATTAATGTTATTACCACAGGCACAAAGTTCCTGGTTTCGGGCACAGACTATTGTCATCCCAAAGCAATCAAATGCGATGGGTCCATTATGATAAACAATGGAACCATTACTGTTTCATCAAGCGATGACGGTATTCACGCTGAGACCGCTATTACCCAGAATAACGGAAATGTTACCATAAATAATTCATACGAAGGGGTTGAAAGCAAATTTATAACTATTAATGGAGGCTCTTTGAGTGTGGTTGCATCCAACGATGGGTTTAATGCAACAGCAGGCCTTGTCAGCGGAGGATCGGAATCAGATGACGGAAGCAAATTAATCATTAACGGAGGCACAGTATCTTCCAATGTTTCGTCGGGCGATGGCTTTGATAGTAATGGAAGCATATCTGTTACAGGAGGCACTGTAATTATACAAGGCCCTCCTTCATCACCGGAGGTTGGCGTGGATTGTAATGGTTCATTCCTGGTATCAGGCGGGCTGCTTGTAGCCAGTGGGCCTAGCTCAGGAAATATGATTCAGGTACCAACCACATCTTCCACCCAATATAGTATTGAGATCGTATCATCGTCTTCATCCTCTTCGGGAACAGGAGGCCCCGGATCATCAGGTTCTGCAACTAATTTTGTAACTGCAGGCACACTGGTACATATTCAGGATGCCAACGGTAAAAATCTGGTTACTTTTCAACCTGCCCGAAATATCTATTATCTGATATTTTCATCACCTGATTTAAATACAAGTTCCACTTATTCCTTATACACCGGAGGAACAGCAACAGGGACAAACATAAGCGGTTTATATACGGATGTTGCTTATTCCGGAGGTACATTATTGAAGAGTTTTAACATTTCCGGCAGTGTCACTAAAGTAACTTATTAAGTTATAGAATTAACAGGCGTTTAGAGTTTTCTTTAACGCCCGTTAATTATTCTCCATATTGAATAATAAAAAACAGTGCTGTCGCTGAGCTGGATTTACTCGCTCATGAGAAGAGTTGTAATCCAGCTTGATTATTAACCTTTTTAGATGCCCTTATAAAAAATACCCGGAAGCAGGTTATTCAATGACTTAGCTCCTGGCAATTCACGATTTGGTTGTCTTTTTGGACTACTTTTTATATATTTGCACCATGCCCAAAAAACGTGGACTAATATTTTACAAGGACTATTTTAAAGACTTCTATAAATCGCAGACAAAAAAAGTTCAAGCGAAAATTATCTGGACTTTTAGGATTATCGAAGATTTAGACAGGATTCCGGAGATTTATTTAAAACATCTTGAAAATACAGATGGATTATATGAGGTACGCGTTCAATCAGGGAGTGACATTTATAGGATTCTTTGCTTTTTCGATGATAAGAATATAGTTGTGGTGGGGCATGGATTTCAAAAGAAAACCAAAAAGACTCCAATAAAAGAAATTGAAAAGGCACAAAAAATAAGGAAGGAGTACTTTGATGAAAAAGAGTGATATTAAAACATTAGACCAATTTATAGACGAAGAGATTGGGGAAAAAGGGACTAAAAAACGTGAAAAATTTGAAGCCGGATATGAAGCTTTTAAGTTAGGAGTGTTGATTCAACAAGCTCGACAAGAGAAAGGCATGACTCAGGAGCAACTTGCAGAGCTTGCTGGTACCAATAAATCATACATTTCAAAACTTGAAAAGGATTTGAAAGATATTCGTTTTTCGACTCTTCAAAGAATTATTACCGAAGGATTGGGGGGACATCTTGAAATATCAATAAAATTTTGAAACAGGAATACATTAGTCATCTTGAGTAAGCTTACTTTAACCTGCCTGTGCATTTAGGATTATCTTTTATTCTCCTGAATTCATTTTAAAATAAAATCCATTAATTTGTGATATATTTCCGTTTAATGGATACACCATCTTCAGATATCATTTTAAAAATCAAACAAGGAGACAAGAAAGCATTTGAATCCCTTTTTAAGGAATACTATGCCCGTTTGTGTGAATATTCCTGTTTGCTGACAAAAGATAAGGATATATCGTGCGAGATCGTTCAGGATTTCTTTGCGAGGTTGTGGGAAAACAGGGAAACAT
>DATBXH010000117.1:0-2019 GCA_036514375.1 Bacteroidales bacterium
GTTTATAAATCGTATTAACAGGGATTTAGCGAAATTCTTTGAAGCATTTCGTTTTCAGGATACCACACTGACATTTGATCAGAAGAAAGAGAATAAAGCTTTTTGGCCCATATACCAAGGTTTCAGCAGAATATTACAGGAATTCAGAAGACTGCGGGCTGAGCAGGAAAAGGATCGATTTTTTTATCTTAATGCGCTCAACCATATTGGAATTGGTCTTATTGTTCTGGACGAACAAATGAATGTCCGCTTCAGTAATAATGCTATACGCAAATTAATGGGAGTTAGCGAAGTGGTTAGATTGGATTTATTTAATAAACTGAAGCCCGGGTTCACTGAGTCGCTCTTAAAATTAACTCCAAACCGTAAAGAACTAGTGCGTGTTGTAGCTAACGAAGAAGTGACGCAGCTTTCCCTTCGTTGCACAGAATTCAGAATAGAAGGAGAGCTTTATCGGATTATCTCGTTTCAGGACATTCGCTATGAAATTGAGCAACGTGAAGTGGAAGCCTGGCAAAAACTTATCCGGATACTAACACACGAAATCATGAATTCGGTCAGTCCTATTACACTGACATCTTCCGGTATTATTAACATGCTTGAAACCGAGGGTAAACCGAAAGACGCCAGCGAAGTTGATAATTCGGTAATCGACAATGCTCTGTTAGGCTTACAAGCTATACGTAAACGAAGCAAAGGATTAGCCGGTTTTGTTGAGAATTACAGAACAATTACCAAGTTACCACAGCCAAGTTTTGGCGTATTTAATGTCAATGATTTGATAGACCAGCTCGAGGTGCTGTTTAGTGATGAACTTGCCGCCAATCAGATTAAATTCACAAAACAAATCGTTCCGCCTGACCTGCAGCTTAATGCTGATGAAAAGCTCCTGGAGCAGGTAATGATTAACTTATTTAAAAATGCTGTTCAGGCCTTGTCAGATAAAGTTGATAAACAAATAAAAGTTACAGCCAGCCGTATGAATGATTACACAACGATTTCAGTGACTGACAATGGTAAGGGGATTCCTCCCGAGATTATTGAAACTATTTTTGTACCATTCTTTACCACAAAAATTAACGGAAGTGGTATTGGACTTACGCTTTCGAGGGAGATTATGAAATTACATGGCGGATATATTAAGGTTTATTCCGATCCGGTAAAGGGAACTATCTTTTCTCTTGTCTTTTAGGGAATATTGTGTTATAAATCAATAGTTTATTGAGTAAATACCATAAGGTTTATACCAGGTTTTTTTTCATTGTCGTTTCAGATTATTGCATTACATTCGTAGTTCTCTTGCCGAAAATCATGGGAAGGGTTAATAAATTAAAGGCGTTGTGAAATGATCCTGCTTTTTTCTATTACTCCAATATCAAACCCGGTAGCCATATTTACTTTAATCATTTCCATTATTTTATTTGTACCGTATATTTCAAAAAAAATAAGAATTCCGTCGATTTTTGGATTGATTTTGGCTGGTCTTATTATCGGACCCAACGGAACAGGATTGCTTAGCAGCAATGAAGGGGTAAGTGTGTTTGCTGCAGTTGGTTTACTGTATATCATGTTTCTGGCCGGACTGGAGATCAATCTTTCGAGCTTTGTGGAGAACAGAAATAAAAGTATATTTTTTGGTGCTGCTACCTTTTTAATGCCATTGGCGCTTGGGTTTATCTTACTTCATTATTGGCAGGGATTCTCATTTTTGCCAGCACTCCTTGTGGCAAGTATGTTTTCGACTCATACGCTGTTGTCCTATCCTATTGTTAGCCGGTTAAATATAACCCGAAGAGAGTCTGTCATTGTCACCATAGGGGGTACAATTATTACCGATACGGCTGTACTTATTTTACTTACTATCATTACTACAGCATACGAAGGCAAATTAACCGGAATGTTTTGGATCCAGTTGATCGTTTCATTGATAATTTTTGTGTTTGCTGTTCTATGGGGTCTTCCAAAAGTAGCAAGATGGTATTTTAAGACTTTTCAGGTAGATAGTATTCAGCAATATGT
>DATBXH010000118.1:0-3939 GCA_036514375.1 Bacteroidales bacterium
AATTTGGATTCCGGTTGCCCGCAGCCATTGACAACCGACCTCTGAAATTTGAGGAATTTGAGGTGCTTGTCGGACAAACAATTTTCGTAAGTGCCACCCCCGCGGATTTTGAGCTTGCTAAATCCGAAGGGATCATCGTAGAACAATTGATACGTCCTACCGGTTTGCTTGATCCGGTTATTGACGTGCGGCCAAGTCTCAATCAAATTGATGATTTGATGGAGGAAATTACCCTACGGGTAAAAAGGGATGAGCGTGCGTTGGTTACCACGCTTACAAAACGAATGGCTGAGGAACTCACCAATTATCTTACCAGGCTTGGAGTACGTTGCAGGTACATTCATTCGGATGTCGATACACTTGACCGTGTAGAAATTATGGAAGGCTTACGCGCAGGTAGGTTTGATGTGCTTGTGGGTGTTAACCTCCTTCGTGAAGGACTGGATTTGCCTGAAGTGTCGTTGGTAGCCATACTGGATGCAGACAAAGAAGGTTTTTTACGCTCCGAACGTTCACTTACACAAACCGCAGGTAGAGCTGCCCGTAACCTTAACGGCAAGGTAATTATGTATGCAGATAAGATGACGGAAAGCATGCAGCGTACTATTGACGAAACTAATCGTCGTCGTGAAAAGCAACTGAAATACAACGAAAAGAATAAGATAACTCCCAAGCAGATACAAAAGGCTCTTACTTCAATCATGGGAGATAAGGTAGATAAATCTGGCCGCGAAAAAACAAATTATTACAGCGAAACAGAGCGGATTGATGTAGCTGCCGACCCTGTGGTTCAGTATATGGGTAAGGAGGCCCTGGAAAAAACCATTGAAAAAACGAAGAAGGCCATGCAAAAAGCTGCCAAAGAGCTGGATTTTATAGAGGCTGCCAGATTACGCGATGAAATGTATGCATTACAGGAAATGTTGAAAGGAAAGTAATCTCCGCAGCACAGAATTAACAAACTTAATATTTAGTTATTTTATTGCTAAGAATTGCAAAAGATATCTATTGTTTGGTATAGACTGCTGTTAAGTGATCTGTTTCGCTTCCTGAAATGACAGTATAAGTCCAGTTGATAGTTCTATAATTGGAGGAAACAATCCCATTTCCTGATATCTGATAACCATCCACAGTCTGGCTCGGAATGGTAAGGTTCAGGTTTTTCAAATTCGCATATATTTCTAATGCGCCATTACCTAAATAGAAGCCTGAGATAAATATCTTAGTTGAATCGTTCGAAGATTTTGTTATTTCCACTTCATAGTTTTGGTGTCCAAAAATTTGACCGTCTTCGCTACAACTCCATTTGCCTAACAGATTGTCTCTCGGATCATCGCTTCCTGTATCAATCTTCTGGCATGAAATGGCCACCATAATGAAAATGATTGAGCCTATCAAAAACCTGACATAATTTCCTGTTTTTCCTATGGTACGGACTTTGCTGTTTTTCATCCTGTTAAATCCTTGTAGTTATTTGGCAAAAATAACACAGATTTATTTAAATCAATTTCAAAATGTTAAATTTGAACTTTAAACTAAAAAAATCATGAAAAAGACTTTCATCATTATTGGTGTTATTGTTTTAGTTATCTTAATTTTTATTGTATGGCCCATTTCATCTGGGATCAGATCCTATAACAAAATGGTTAACATGGATGAAGGAGTTAAGTCTGCATGGGCACAGGTTGAAAATGTTTATCAACGCCGTCTTGACCTCATTCCGAACTTGGTTAGTACTGTTAAAGGAGTAGCAAATTTTGAACAACAAACATTAACCCAGGTAATAGAGGCCCGGGCAAAAGCGACTCAGGTTACCATTGACCCAAGTAAAATGACCCAGGAAAATCTGAAGCAGTTCCAGGAAGCTCAGGGACAATTAGGTTCTACATTGTCCAGGTTAATGGTAGTAGCCGAGCAATACCCACAGCTTAAGGCAACCGAAAATTTTAAGGAATTGCAATCGCAACTTGAAGGCTCAGAAAACCGTATAGCAACTGAGCGTCGTCGTTTTAATGAGGTTGCTCAAGGGTATAACGCTTATATTCGGTCTTTTCCACGAAATATTATTGCTTCCTGGTTTAATTTTAAGGAAAAACCTTATTTCCAGGCAGAATCTACCGCCTCAAAGGCCCCGGAAGTTAAATTTTAATATATGGGTGTTAAAACTTTTTTATCTAAGGAGCAACAGACGGCTATAGTACAGGCTATAGCCGATGCTGAAAAAGCAACTTCGGGAGAAATCAGGGTACACTTGGAGAGTTCCTGTAAAGGCAATGTTCTCGATAATGCTGCTTATGTATTTAAGAAACTAAAGATGCATAAAACAGCTTTACGTAATGGAGTTCTTTTCTATCTTGCGGTTAACGACCGTAAGTTTGCTATTCTGGGAGATGCCGGTATCAATGCCAAAGTCCCGGAGAACTTTTGGGATCAGATCAGGGAAGCTATGGCATCCGATTTTGCTCAAGGTAATTTTGCTGAAGGTCTTACACAAGGCATTAAAATGGCTGGAGATAAGTTAAAAATTTATTTTCTCGTTATGCCTGATGATATAAACGAATTATCCAATGAAATTTCTTTTGGTGCTTGAGATGAAGATAATGCATAAATATATAATTCCTGTTTTCCTGGCGATCTGCCTTTTTTTAATTTCTTCCGTATCCTATGGTCTTGAAAATGATATTCCCTCACCTCCAAAGACTCCAAGACTGGTAAATGATTTTGCGAATTTTTTAACTCCACAGGAGCAATTTCAGCTTGAGCACAAGCTTGTTGCTTTTGACGACAGCACATCAACACAAATTGCTGTAGTCATAGTGAAATCGTTAAATGGTTATGAGATAAACGATTTTGCAACAAGGTTATTTGAGAAGTGGGGAATTGGGAGAAAAGGTAAGAATAATGGCATATTGGTATTAGTGAAGCCTAAGACTCCGGAAGAAAATGGCCAGGTAATTATTACCACGGGATATGGTGTGGAATCATTTGTAACTGATGCCTTGTCGAAAAGGATTGTGGAGAAAGAAATGCTCCCCTCATTTCGTGCAGGACAAAATTATGAAGGACTCGATAAGGCAACGTCAACGCTAATGGCCCTGGTTAAGGGTCAATTTACCGTGGACCAATATATGAAGAAGAAAAGCGGTAAGTCATCCAAACTTCCGGTAGGAGCATTTGTTATCATTATCATACTGGTTGTTGCTTTTTTTGGACGAAATTCTTCCAATGGAAGACACTTTTCAAGCGGAGGATCAAGTATTCCATTTTGGTTGTTAATGGGCAGTATGATGGGCAGCAGCAGATCAGGCGGAGGCTTTGGTGATTTTAGCTCCGGTGGAGGCGATTTCGGTTCCGGTGGTGATGGTTGTGGTTTTGGAGGCTTTGGTGGCGGAAGCACAGGAGGTGGTGGTGCCAGTGGAAGCTGGTAATTAAGTGAGTTCAGGTAATAAAATCATTGCTTTATTCTTGTCTCTCAACTTTTTTAGTTTTTGATCAATACAGAAAATGAAACGAAATATAGCATTTCTAGCAATTTTTTTTATACTGGTTGTTTCCTGCCATTCTCAGGAAGTTGTTAAGAAAACCGTTGTATTACCTGACACTTCAAGGCTTCGGATAATTTTTGCAGGCGATATGATGGGACACATGCCCGTTGTCAATGCGGCTTATGTTGATTCGCTAAAAACTTATGATTATACAGCTTTTTTTGAGTATATAAAGCCTTATATTTCAGCGGTTGATCTGGGTATTCTTAATCTTGAGGTGCCGCTTGCCGGAACTCCTTATTCAGGATACCCCCAGTTTTCAAGCCCTGACGAATTAGCCGATGGGCTAAAAAAGGTTGGGTTTGGAGTTTTTATTACAGCGAATAATCATTCACTCGATCGTGGGCAAGAGGGGTTTGAGCGGACCCTTAAGGTTCTCGATTCCTGTAAGATT
>DATBXH010000119.1:0-2393 GCA_036514375.1 Bacteroidales bacterium
CTGCCTCTGGTTTTTGGATCCTTTAGCTTCTCTTCTAGGATGTTGATATTGTTATGATGTAATGCTCTCACCTGACTGATTTCATGTTTAAACATTCCAATAGCAATTCGCAGGTTAGAGTGAACATAACGGTCATAAAACATTATATCTTTAGGATCGATAATATGAGGCAGCACCAATGTATGGACTGTGTTTGAATTGGGAAATAACACTACTGGTTTATCGAATATCCTGGATAAGGACTCCTCAGCCGATTGGTAAAGATCTTTCTCTTCTGCAGCAGGCCAGGATGAAGCTTGCTTGATTCTATTGTCGATACTTAATGCTAAGTAATCATTTATAACAAAATTAACGATAGGATGTTGAACAATCTCACATTTGTTCTGCGGATCAAAGGAATAATTGTTTGACATGAAATTGTAAGACAAGGAATCTTTAGGTGATCCTGCTACAAAATAATTCTGATCGTACAGTTTCTTTTTCATAGTCGTCGGCGATATTAGTTATGTGCCTGTTTATTAACATATAAAACTAATTCCAGCAAAAATACCTATGAAATAATGATGGAGAATGTCAATGATTATTCAAAAATGATTAATTTAAATGGCAAAATACCCTACGAAGCTTGAAAGTTATCAAACAGATATTAACATACATTCTTGGGAACAAAGATGAATTTACCTTTGAAGAAAGAATGATGTTATCATATTTACTTTACGCTAGCGTTATCTGCTTTGTATCAATATTTATCAATGTAGGATTAAATTTGGGAATTGGTACAATTGCTCTAGTGGCGTTTTCTTTTGTTTTCTTTAGTATTCTGTTCATTTTAGGTCGATTCTACAAAAAAGAAAATTTAATAAAAGTCCTATTTTCCATCTACACCCTTTTTTTCTGTAATTTTTATTGGTATAGTAATTATGGATCGAGAGGTTCTGCACAATTCTTCTTCCTCATTTATTTTTTTATAATGATTTTTGTATGGAACACGTTCCAGATAATGTTAATTGCATCTTTTGTAATACTTAACATAGCTATCTTATTTATATTAGAAATCTCCAACCCTAATCTGATTCTGCAATACCCAACAGAGTTTTCAAGAATATCAGATAGTTATGTAACCTTAATAATTGCTCTTGGTTTCTTTTCCATTATCATTGTCAGTGCCAAAAACAATTATATCAAACAGTACAAAATGGCTCAGCGATCGGACAAACTGAAATCAGCGTTCCTGGCCAATATGTCGCACGAAATACGTACTCCGCTAAATGCAATCATGGGCTTCACAAAACTGTTAACTACCCGGGAACTGTCGAAAGAAAAAATGGGGCAGTATTCCAACCTTATTACCGATAACAGTAAGTATCTGATGCAACTGCTTTCTGATATCCTCGACATCTCCCTGATAGAGTCAGGACAATTAAAGCTCAACCCTTCCTTAGTCAAGCTTCAGGACTTATTTAACAGGTTGTATGAAAACCAAAACTATATTCTCAAAGATATCAAGAAAGAAAACGTTCATTTGCAACTGAGCCTTCCATCGGATAATGCCACCATTGAAACGGATGTAGTTCGTTTTGAGCAGATTATGACTAACCTACTAAACAATGCCGTAAAATTCACCTCCGATGGATACATAAAATTCGGATATTACCTTCAGGAAAATGAATATGTTTTTTTTGTAGAAGATACAGGTTGTGGCATTAAAGAGGAATTCCAACCGGAAATTTTTAACCGGTTTGTTAAAAATGAGGATAATCGCGACGCAAACTTTATACGCGGTGCAGGCATTGGGTTGTCCTTAACTAAAGAACTGGTTCACATTCTGGGCGGCAAGATCTGGTTCACTTCTGTTTACATGGAAGGTACAACCTTTTATTTTACTTTGCCTATAAAAATTAACAAATAAAATATTATAAAAGAGTCACATAACCATACGCGAGTGCAAAAAGGTAAAACTGGTTAAATTAATTGGTTAATAATGATTATAATTTATTTTGGCGATTTATCATTATTATTATTAATTTCAAACTAAATTTGTTAACACATTTCCATTCACATAACCCTAGTACCGCCATAACAAAAAATATATGAACTGGAGTGATAAGTCCATCCTTATAGCAGAAGATGAAGATACTAACTATTTACTATTGGTTGAATATTTAGAGCCAACAGGTGTTCAAATTGCCAGGGCAATCAACGGATACGAAGTCCTTGAGATATTTAACAAAACAAGCTTCGACCTGATTCTCATGGATATGAAATTGCCCCTCATGACTGGCTACGAAGCTACTATGAAAATCAGGGAAGTAAACCAGGAAGTACCGATAATTGCTCAAACAGCTTATGCTATGATAGGTGACAGAGATAAAATTCTTGCAGCAGGTTGCAAC
>DATBXH010000120.1:0-4576 GCA_036514375.1 Bacteroidales bacterium
TTGACCAAGGGTCTCCTGGATCTTCAGGAAACTGTTGTACGATTCTTTAACGGCCGACGCTCTTACCTGCTCAGCCGCACCGGGTTTCTGGTATTCGAAATACCTGCTGTCGTTCATTCCAAAGGTAACGGCAACAACGGTAGGTTTTTTAGCCAATATGTCACCCTCAAGACGTGTATTGATCTGTCCTGCCACATCACCGCCAACGCCTCCGTTAAATACATCTATTCTCACTTCCGGCAAATGGGTCATATAATAGAGCCAGATGTATGTTTCATAATAACCGGCTTCCGTAATACTGTTACCGGCAAAAACCACACGATCGCCCTTTACAAAGGGTTTAATCTGCTGAGCATTCACATTGACCCAAAGGATCAAAAACAAAAAGGCTAAAAAATAATTCTTTCTCATTTGTATATTGTATAAATTAAAGACTCTCAAACATAGAACCTTACACCTGTTTTGTCAATTTAAAAACTATTTCCGATTTGCCAGTTATTGTAAAAACATCCGGTACTTAAAACATTTCTTTATATATTAAAGAGAACATAAATGAAAAAGACATCTATAAACATCGAAGATTAAACCCGGATTTCGCAACAGAAAAATATAATTGCGAAAGGTCGTCGAAAAGCAAGAAATGCAAAGGTCTTTCTAAAACCTTTGCATTTCTAATCGTTACTACCAATAATCGAATTTGACAAAAATTGCCTTTTATAATCCAATTTTTGAGTATGGTACACGCAAAGCTCTCAGGCGATAATAATTCGGATCGATCCAGCCACCCTGGCAAGCATCGAGACCACATGCCGAATAATTTACAGCATACGTCATCAGCAGTTCGCTGCGACCATTATCAAACTCCGGATGACAGATAAGGGTATACGCTCTTGTGTATTGGCCGTAAAAATAGTCATTGAGTTTATAAACCTGCACACTCGAAGTGAAAGGACCCGTTATATTTGTAGCCGTCGATGTGTAAATATTACGGGTAGCATCGCAGTTAAAAGCACAATCCATCGTTGCCATTACATACTTACCATTGCAGAAAACAATGGATGTATTAGCAAGTGAAGTAGCAATTACAGCACTTGCATTAATATCAGTTACCCAGCTGGAACCATTCCAGAATGTCCACGATTGCGGATCGCCTGAAGGAAACCTCGCAATGTAAATATTGGAAGCATATCCGAAACTTGTACCTTCGGCACCGTATACATATACATACCCATCGATACCTTTTATCATACCAACCGAGTAACTAATCCTAGTTTGACCAGACATGCCGGCAGGAGTAGTACGTTGAGAAGTCCAAAGAGTACCTGTACTTTGGGTTAAGATATACAAAGACTGGTTTGAAAGGCTAAGGCCTGTACCTTCTCCGCATTGAATGTAAACTTTATCATTAATTTCGACACCAGGTCCCGGCCAGCTCCAATCGGTTCCGGATTGATTACTGCAAATTTGGTTTGGACGTCCCATTGGGCTATTGATGGTCATGTTAGGATCATCAGGTGTCCAGTCGGTTTTTGATTGTTGTATAATGATGGAATTGTTATAATTGAAAAAATCAGAACAATTAAATTTCATGTTAGATTGAAGTTTGCTTCCATCCCAGGCATCTTGGGTTACCCAGAGAACCTTGCCATTATTTCCGCTCCAGGTAAGAGGAATTGTATTGCCTTGATCCCATGCAACAGAACCTAATGATGCATTGTCTCGCTGAAAATACCTTGTTACCTCATCATCACGATATGTGTCATTTGATATAGAAGTAAAAAGCCATTGTTGTTTTGTAGATGAGCTGAATGTCTCCTGAACTATTGCAGTACCATTGGAAGTCGACCCATCAAGGTTAGTGACAGCGAGTCCATTACCTTTATTAATTATATAATAATAACTGCCAACTGCACGTAATTCCCAAAGCTGAGCATTAGTGCCGTTATATTGGTATTGTTGCAGCTGAAGATCATTTGTAGTGGAACTACCGGGTACATCCAAAACTTTTCCGCTATGATGGTTCATTATGGCGTAATATTTGACATTATTAACCGTGGTTTTGTATATAACCTGCCATTCCTCCCAAAGATCACCTGTACCTGCAGCGTCATATTGATTTAATTTCGCCGAATTGTCAAATTTTTGGTTGTAAGTATGAAATCCATCAACATTAATAAACTTGTTGCCTACAACATTTTGAATGGTAAAGTTGCCATAATCCGAAACAGTTGATTTTAATTTGCTACCCACCGAATCAGAAGAATTACTTTCAGTTACATTTTTTTGACAGCTTTGCGTAAATACAAAAGCAGTAGCGATACCGCATAAAAGTAGTTTGTTTTTCATATATAAAATGTTAGTTGTTAATAATACCTCTATGAGTGCAGAAAGAGAAAATACATCTAGAAAGTATCCTGAAATATTTTTTTAAATCATTACCACAATTAGTACAAAGACTGATAAAGGTGGCCTAAAAAACTAAAAATCAGAGGAGGAATCTTAATAACCTATTTTGATAAAGAAATGTCTATAGCAGCTTTAGCTAGTGGCTCCATGATTTTGTATCCTTCAAGTGTCGGATGCACGCCGTCTATAGCAAGTCCCTTTTTCATTCCTTTATTCTCGTCGGCCATTGCCGGGTAATAGTCAACATAACCGACATTATTCTTTTCGGCATAGTTTTTAAGCAAGGTATTTAATCTGATAATGGATTCCACAGGGTTAATACCCGGATGCCATGGAAATGATAATGCCGGTAATACGGAACATAAAATCACTTTAATACCATTTGCTCTGGCAAGCTCGGCCATGGAAATAATGTTACCAGCCACATTTTCTATTTTTGAAGGACCGGTATTCCCGGCAATATCGTTAATACCGGCAAGGATGATTACCACACGGGGATGAAGATTAATAACATCCTCCCTGAAGCGGACAAGCATCTGCGGTGTGGTTTGTCCTCCTATACCACGGTTGATGTACTTATTGTCTTTAAAAAAGTCCGGGTCGGTCCTGATCCATCCTTCGGTAATGGAATTGCCAAGAAAAACGACTCTTTTTTCACCGGCAGCAGGAGCCGGCAGCTTTTCATTATCCGCTTCGAATCGGGTTATCCAGGCCCAATCTTTTTGGAACAGATCATCATAGAACTTGCGAAGATTGTCCCAGTTCTCCTTATTTTTTTGAGCTTCGGTTTTTTCATTACTCAGAGGCTTTAAAAATCCGAGGCTTCCTATCCAGTTTATTACTTCTGCCGATTTTATACTATCCTGTACATTGTGCGGGTGTAAATGTATTTCTGTATTTCTTCCGCTTTTGGTCAGGCTGCTGCAGGCTTTTATAACCTCCCCCATTTTGTCATCACTGGCATCCACCAGCAAGGGTATGGTTACCTGTGGTGTATTTTTTGACAAAGCCGCAGGATCAATCATTCCGATAAAAGCAGCCGAATGCAGATTAGAAATCAGACTACCCGGTGAGTTTAAAACAACAACACCTGTTTTATCAGAGGATATCCGGAGTAAGGCTGCATTTTTCTGCAGATATTCCAAAGCTTTGGATACGTCACCCTGAGTGATAGCAGATTGTTTGTTACCAAGCACGAATGCAGTTCCTCCTTTTTTGGTTAAGGAAGTAATGATGGTACTGTCGGCACGGCCGGTGCCGTTTGTATTATAGAGTATTACCGAGGTACCTGTTGGGCTTGCGAGCTGGTCGGGTTCAAAAACGGTCAGAGAAACTCCGTTTGGTTGTTTGGCATACAGTGGAATTACTTTAGTTTGAGCCATGCAATATACAGGTAAAAGCATAGCTGTTGCTGTGAATAGTCTTCTTAACAGCATAATTGAAACAATTTGATTAATTAATTATTTATAGAAAAAAAGAGAATTAAAGAATTGGATTAAAAACATCAAGAATGAAGCTGTCCCAGAAGATTATTTTTACCGCAAAGAGCACAAAGTACCTATTTCCGATAAATCTTTGTGTTCTTTGCGTAATGCCTCAGAGGACTCCGCGTTTAATTATCTTTTTCGGTCAGGTTTCTCTCCCCTATTTTATTTGGTTTACCCCGCCTTTTAACAATCTCGTTTCACCATTCAGGACAAAAATACCTGTCAGATTTCCGGGCAAGGTCACTTCACCTGTGATATGGTTCTGTTTATCCTTTTTCAGACTGACTTTGATGGTTCCCAACGGGTGGGGCATGGAACCTTCGATCCAGCTCAGGCGGCCAAGGTGAGGTTCGATCTTTACCGTTTTAAAACCGGGTTCATTGGGCTTTATTCCACAAATCAATGAAAGGAAGTAATACACTGGAGAAGCACTCCATGCGTGACAGTCGGAACGGGTATGTTCGGGGACTTCAGCAAACGTAGTCAAACCATCGCCAAGCATCTTTATCCATGGACCGAGCATATCCGGATATTTATCTGCCAAGCCTGCTTTTTCGATGGCTTCGGTCAGATAAAAGCTAAAATAGAGGGTACATTCCGAAACATCTTTATTATTTAAAATTTTCCGGGCCACTTCCGTTTGTTTTTCCACTGGAATGGTGTTGGTAAGAATGGCCAGCGAA
>DATBXH010000121.1:0-3301 GCA_036514375.1 Bacteroidales bacterium
CAAATCTTTTGGAAATTATTTAATGAAAGGAGCTGTTTTTCATTTGTGCATAAACATATCCATTACCTCACCAGTCATTATCATTATAATACCACAATCGGTTTCTCTCCTGCAAGGTCTGAAAGCATTGAAAAATATACAAAGCGTTTATTTTGGTTGCTGCCTCTTCATGGTCATCGTTCATATTCACCCGCTTACCCTCTTGAATGTACTAAAAAGATAGTTATTGGTGCCATTATCAACTGGTTTTTATAACAATCAGCAAATACTGGTTGCGGTGCAAATCTCCCACGGGTTACTGCAAACCTTTAACAGCGAAATCATCGTCTTCTTGTCGCACTTTATACCGCATGTTAGCGTATCGTTGCTTTTTAATAATCAGTCAAATATAATATCTGAAATCAGTTTTTTTAAAATTATTTACTGTTTTTTGTAAGAAAATCTTTTCAATTGATACTTTATAAGAAACATCTTAAATATGGAATCTGCTAAGGAAGAATTTCTCGAAATACTCTCAAATTATCAAGGGGTATTGCATAAAGTCAGTTTTGTTTACTTTAAAAACAAAACTGATAGAGAAGATAATCTTCAGGAAATTATATATCAGCTCTGGAAATCGTTTCCAAGTATCAAAAATCATGATAGTATTGGTTCATGGATTTATGCTGTATCAATAAATACTTCAATCTCAAGAGTCAAAAAGATTTCACGAATTGAATACTGTGAGAAAGTCCCCGAATTGCCTGAAAAATCAAATATCATAGATAAAATTTCAATGAATGAGTCAGTGCAGTTATTATTAGATGCAATCTATAAACTTGATGAACTCGACAAATCAATCATGTTGCTTTATTTGGAAGAAATGAGTTATGATGAAATTGCAGAAATTATTGGAATCTCAAAGTCAAATGTTGGCGTGAGAATCAACAGGGCTAAAGAATTATTGAAAAAAAATTTAAAAAAATAAAGTCATGGAAAATAATGAATTACAGAATATCTGGAAAAATATTGACTCTGAAATCAATCTAAAGTCAAAAGATGAGCTGAATTTGTTACTTATTGCAAAAACAAAAAAAACAATAAATAAGTTTTTATATGTTATTAGCATTTCTATTTTCGTTTGTATCGGACTAATTGTTTTCCTAATCATAACGGCATTAGATCGAAAAACCGATATATATTACCAAATCAATAATCTTACATTATGTTTGGTTGCCGTAATTGCTTTAGTATCATCACTACAAGGATGGTATAAGATGCAAAATAATAGATATAATCAACCTTTAAAGAGTTGGTTAGAAGAAAGAATCAACTCCTTATCTAAAGAACTAACAGGAAGATTTAGTAAGTTATATTTATTTTTAATCCCAATCCTTTATGTATTAACTACTCTATCAATTCGTGTTTATTTTGAAAATAAACCATTTATTGAAGTTTTAAAAACAGAGGAATCAGTCATTGGGTTAATTGTTAGTGCTCCTATTGGACTGTTTGTTTCATATTTCAGTGCAAAAAAAATCAGAAAATACTATTTGAAAAACCTTGAATATCTAAAAAAGTTGCATGATCTTCTTTGCACGTCCTAAACGTTGGTGGTATGTCCAGTAAGGGATTGCGGGTGATTTTCTATCAACGTACTCGAAAAGTTGAAGCGGGCAACAAACCTTCGCATACCACCGAAACCCTTATTGATTATAGCACCGCTTGTTGGCAACTGGCTTTTCATTATTCTTTCTTCCACTTGCCCTTTTCTTTAGCAATTTCTATAAACTTTATTCCATGTTCGGTCATTAATCCCCTTTCAATCATGCGTTCAGCCCGTTCAATATTTCTGTCGCTCCAGTTACTTTTGTTTGGGTTTCGTGGTGTAAATGTCAGATAATAACTTTCATTATCCCGTTTTTTACATAAGCTATCAATCCAACCAAAACATACAGCCTCTTCAGTGGCATCAATTAGACTAACACACTCAGCCTTACTGTTTTTTTTATGCAGAATCAACCAAATAGAATTTTCAATTTCACAGTTTTTACTCAACCAATTTCTCCACTCTTTTCTTGTTTTGAAATAAACTGCTGGTTTCCCGTCTTTCATCTCCATTATTCCGATTTAATTTGCATTAATGTTTCTAAATAATGGTTATTTGTCATTATGCCTAGAACATTCCCAAAAGGGTCAACAACTGAAGCAGTCACGAATGCCATTTTCCCACCACTTCTGTCAGTAATCGGCTCGTACAATTTTGCTCCTTTAGAAATTAGAAGGTCAAGCGTTTCTTGCAGATTATCAACGTGCCAATATGCAATTGCGCCGCCAATTTCTTTTGAAGCATTTTTGGGTGCATATTTACTGTCAATAATTCCAAGTTCATGTTGATAATCTCCAAGTCGAAATTCTGTATAACCTGAAACATTGAAATAAGGTTCTAAACCTAAAACTTCACTATACCATTTTTTTGCATCTTCATGGTTGTCAGCGTAAAAACTAATTGTTGAAAGTCCTCGTAATTTTATTCTGTCCATAATTTATTTTTTTAGATTTGAACATTAAAACAAAGAATAAGTTCTATTGTTAAATATAACCGCTGGTTTTTCAGCTTGTTGCCAACATGTCCATTGCACCAATTGCTTTTATCATTTTTTATAGCACAAGTATTTTGGGCTGGTAACATGTTGATTTAACCCCGCCTGACAGAAAATCATTCGGGCAGGTGATTTATTACAAGATCTGCAGTATTTGGTTATCCGTATTCTCAAGGCAGTAATCCTTGTTTAAATGTATTGGCTTAGTTATTAATTTCCAAATGGTCGAACGGACTTTTTAGCTTATGCATCGCTACTGCGGTTAAATGGGTATACCTTTCGGTGGTTTAAGGGCTTCACACAATTTCGTTACCAAAAATGCATGCCTGACCAGGAAACTATTGACCGCACAATAGATTAAATCAGTTCAATGAACGTTTAACAGTGAAATCATCGTCTTCTTGTCGCACTGTATACACTGTGTTGGCGGCTGGGCTTTATTTGGTCTCTATATTTTCAGTTTAATGAATAGCACTATTTATGTTAATTTCTTTTTGATAGTTCTTATTCTTATATTTTTTATTAGAAACTAAATTTTTATCAGAAATCTCAAAAATATATTCATCATGATAGCTAACCCCACATTTTAAGATTAAATTATCAAGGCTCAAATCTGCCCCATTTTTAAGAGAACGTAATGCAATAAAAAAATGGCCACTATCACACTCCAAAATACTACTAATACTACCTTGGTCAACTGATTCTGGTTTAGCTTCGTA
>DATBXH010000122.1:0-5230 GCA_036514375.1 Bacteroidales bacterium
ATCATTCATATTTAAGTGCCTCCACCGGATTTCGTGTTGCTGCTTTATATGATTGCCAGCTTACCGTTAATACCGCTACTGCCATAGCCATTAAAGCAGCTAATCCAAACACCCACCAACTCAACTCTGTTTTATAGGCAAAGTTTTGAAGCCACTGATGCATGGCATACCAGGCAACAGGGCTGGCGATGATAAAGGCGATAAGAACCAGTTTCACAAAATCTTTATTAAGCATGAACATTATTTCATTGACCCCGGCACCATTCACTTTGCGGATGCCGATTTCTTTGGTTCTATGCTGAGCATTGTACATGGCAATTACGAATATTCCCAGGGCAGTTATCATCAAAGCAAGGAGAGTGAAAACGAAGTATATCTGGCTGAGCCTTTTTTCTTTTTGGTGCAGTGCTGCAACTTCATCGGAAAGAAAGCTGTAGCTGAAAACTTCTCCCGGATTGACTTTTTTGAATAACCCTGAGACGGATTGCAGGCCTTCCTGCGCAGAACCTTCCCTGAATTTGATCAGAAATCCCATTCTGATATCCCGGAAATACTGTATGAACATGGGTTCCGGCTTACATGAGAGCTGGGTATAATTGAAGTCCTTTACTACTCCTATAATCTCGCAACCTGAGCTGTCTCTCTCTCCAGACAACAAACGACTTGCGCTGATGTCTTTGATACCCCAGTATTTCTTTGCAGCCTCGTTAATTACAATTTTATTTCCCCTAGGTGCATCTTTTTGAATGTCGAAAAACCGGCCTTCCGATAGTTGAAGTCCAAGCACCTTGAGGTAATCCGGTTGAACAAACAAGCCCTTCATACTCAAAAAATCTTTTTCTCCGCCCTTCAATTTCCACGACATCATCATTGGAGGGTTTATAGGCCCGTCGCCTTGTGCAAAGGCTTTAATAGCTGGCATTGAAGCAAGCTCATTTTGTATATATTCATAGCTTTTTTGCTTGTCAGCCTCCCTTTTCTTCCGATCCTCATCGTTACCGACAAAAGGCACATCCTTGTACATACTGACCCTGATTACATTTTCGCTGTTAAAGCCCATGTTCCTGTGCAACATAAAAGACACCTGTCTGAAAATAATCATCGATGCAATGATGGCAGCAATGGTAAGCGAATATTGAATGGTAACAATGGCTTTCTGGCTGATATGAAAACGGCCGGAAAATACTTTACCCTTCAAACTGTCGGTAACCGGAATCTTAAATGTGATGATAGCCGGATATATCATCGCCGATGCAAACAGGGCAACAATAACCATTAGGCTTGACCCGATTATCTCCCAAACAGAAGGAGTAAGAGAAACATGCGTAAATCCGTTAAAAAAAGGGAGGATTTCGGCATAAGCTATGGTGACAACTAAGGAGGATATAATGATTAGCAGCTGGATTTCAACTGTTTTTTGCACAAAAAGTTCCTTTCCTTTTATCCCCATAATTTTGCTTACGCCTATATTCTTTATACCAGCATTGATTTGGATGACCTGAAACCCACAAAAATTTAGTGCCGTAATAACAAAAACAATGAGCATGATAACGCATAGTACATAAACATTCTTTTGATCACCAAAACGGGAGAAGATGAATTGAAAAAGGAAATTGGGGTTTTCATAGAAATAAATAGTATCAAAAGATATTAAGCTAAATTTACTTTCCGTAAACTGTGGGTAAGGACGCCCTAAGTTTTCAATTTTCTTTTCAAATCCTTCCTGATTGAACTTTTTATTCACAAGCAGGAAATCTGCCCCTCCTCCTCTATAAGGCACTGATTGAGTAGGTAAAACTATATCAAACGTAATGGAACTGTTGGAAGGCAGTTTTTCGATTACCCCTTTTATTAGAAATCTTTTAGTTTCACTGGCAGTTACTTTAATTTCTCGCCCAACCGGATCTTTGTCTCCAAATATTTTTTTAGCATAATCTTCGGTAATAATGGCAGAGCCGGGATCAGAAAGTATCGTTTTTTTATTGCCAATTAAGAGCTTAAAATCAAATACAGTAAAAAAAGTGCTATCGGCAAAAAGGACTTCGGGTAAAAATGATGTTTCCCCAGATGATATCTTTATTTCACCTTTGGAATATTTTCTAAGTGATACAAGACTTTCAAGCTCAGGATAATCTTTGTAATTAAATTTAAGAAATCTACTGGCTGCAATTGGTTCTCGCTGACTTTCCGGCGATATTTGAAACGCCATCATGTAGATATTCTTCTTACGTTTATGAAATCCATTCATGGTAAGTTCATTATGGACATAAGAGAATAAGAGCGATATACATAATGCTCCTATCGAAACCGTAACAATGCTTCCGGAAAATAATAACCAATTCGATTGAAATTTGCGGATGGCTAGTTTTAAAAAATAGACTATCATTGGTGCTAGTTAATAAGTGAATTCATTATATATTGTAAATTTACTCATACCTCAAACTCTCCACCGGATTCCGCGATGCTGCTTTATATGATTGCCAGCTTACGGTTAGTCCTGCAATAAAGATTACCAGTATTCCGGCAAGTACAAATATCCACCAGCTCAGTTCCGTTTTGTAAACAAAGCTTTGCAGCCATTTATGCATGACATAATACCCAACCGGAGATGCGATTATAAAGCCAATCACCCCCCACGTTATATAGTTTTTACTAAGCATTGATACGATCTCCGAAATTTTGGCTCCATTTACTTTCCTAATTCCTATTTCTTTTGTTTTTTGTTCGGAAACAAAAGAGATGAGACCAAATAATCCCAGTGAAGAAAGGATGATTGAAAGGATAGTGAAAATTATGACCAGTTTTGTTGTTTTCGTATCATTATTATACAAATTGGCAAACTGCTCATCAAGGAACTGATAGGTGAATGGGCGATCGGGACAAAATGTTTTCCATGTTTTTTCTATAAAAGCCAATGTCCTGTCGATGCCATGCGGGCTGACTTTAACAGATATTTCATAAAGCTCATTTTCTCCCACATAAAGAGCCATTGGCTCAATGGGTTTATGCAACGATTGAAAGTGAAAATCTTTGACTACTCCGATAATTTCACCCATTTGTGTATGGCTAAACCTCATCTTTTTACCGACAGGATCACTGTATCCCAACTCACGGGCAAGTGACTCATTGATCAAATAACTCTGTCCTTCCAGATCAGGTTTAAATTCTCTTGAAAATGTCCGCCCTTTTACAACTTTCAAATCATAAAATTCCGTGAAATTATAATCAGTTATCAAAAAAGGAATAGAGTATCTGGACTCCGGATCCTGCCCTTCGAATTTGATGGTGTTGCGCCAGAAATCCTCTCCTACAACGCGGTTCGATGCCGTTACATTAGAAATGCCCGGATTCTTTAGAAGCTCTTCCTTTAAAATCTGGTAATTCGTTCTGATGGCCCCATTGGTTGGCAGGATCAATACCTGATCTGTCTTTACTCCTAAATCTTTATTCCTTACATACATCATTTGTTTGCTGATACACAATGTAGCAATGATCAGAAAAGTGGTGACTCCTAGTTGTGAGACAACCAGCGTTTGATTAAAAGATTTCAGTGTCAGGTTTTTTGAAATTTTGCCGGAAAACGTTGAAACAGGGGATAAAGAAGAATAAGATATCGACGGAAACAACCCTGTAATCAGTACAATTGCAATAACAATACTCACACATAAAATAATTGTTTTGAAATTGAAAATATCGCTGAAATCATATTCATTAAAAAAGCTCGTTTTGATATATGGATATAAATAAGCGACTATCACACCGGCTAAAATACATGCCACACCGGCAAGAATAAAATTTTCAAGCAGGACTTGCCTGATAATTTGTAGCCGTCCGGAACCAATAATTTTCTTTATTCCTATTTCGGTTTTGCGTTTTGAAAGACCTGCCAGTGTTAAGTTAAAGAAGTTAATAGCTGAAATTGACAACAGAAGAAATGCAATTACTAAGAGTATAGCTACATATGTTTTGTTGAATTTGTTTTTATTTATCTCCCATATGGTTTGATCTGAATTCAGGTGCAAATCGCCTAATGGTTGTAATTGCATGTCATATTTTTCCGGGTTCCGGGTAAAATGTCTGTTGGTAAACAAGTGCAAGTTATTTTTCAAATCGCTTGCCCGGATTCCTTTTTTCAGGAGTACGTAAATAGATGCATTATGATTGCCGTTACGGCCGTCCCAGGCAGGCTTTCGTTCATTGATCGGTAACAGCATATTGAAGTTAAGATGTGAATTGGTTGGAATATCTTCCATGACGGCACTAACAACATAGGCTTTTGTGCTGTCCCTTCTAATGATTTTGCCAATCGGGTTTCCTTTTCCGAATAGTTTAGCAGCAGTTTGCTTTGTGATTACGGCATTTTCAGATGATGATAAACATGTTTTCGGATCACCGGAGATGAATTTGAATGAAAAGACATTGAACAAGTTATTATCAGAATAGCAAACATTAGTAATCTCAACATTTTTTTGTCCTTCTGAGATCCAGAAATTACCTGTCGGCAGCAGAATAGTAGATAACTCAATCCCCGGAATTTCATTTTCAAATGTATTTACAAGGTATTCCGGTATCTGAGCCAGATATTGTTCATCCTGACCCTTAAAGGTTTGATGGTCAATTACCCGGTAAATGCGATCTTTGTTTCGATGAAAGTTGTCATAGGAATATTCAAATAGCGCCCACGAAAGAATGACAAACCCTACACTCAGAGCAAGTGCAAGGCTTATGATGATAATAGCCGAATTGAGTTTATTCTTTAGTATATTCCTGATCGATAGCTTAAAAATTCTTGTATTCATCGATACTTATAGTATTTGTTTCGTTAAGATCTTGTTTACTCAGTGCTATTCTTATATTTTATTCATACCTCAAACTCTCCACCGGATTCTTAATAGCTGCTTTGTATGACTGCCAGCTTACCGTTAATACCGCTACTGCCATAGCCATTAAACCGGCTAATCCAAATATCCACCAGCTCAGTTCTGTTTTATAAGCAAAGTTTTGAAGCCATGTATTCATAGCATACCATGCAATAGGGCAGGCGACGAGGAAGGCAATAGCTACCCATTGGATGAAGTCTTTATTAAGCATTGCAAGAATTTCAGTAACGCGGGCACCGTTGACTTTGCGGATGCCGATTTCCTTCGTTTTGTTCTCAGTAATAAATTGAACCATAGCATAAAGGCCCATACATGACAAAAGCACTGATATTATGGTAAACCAGCCAAAT
>DATBXH010000123.1:0-4149 GCA_036514375.1 Bacteroidales bacterium
CCGGTAATTTCAATAAAAGAAAGTGAAGCTAAACAATCCGTATACCAGAAGAAGATCAAAGATTTTTACCGTCATTTGCGAAAGGAAAGACCTTTGAACCACGAAGAAAAGCTTGGCTTTTTTGATCTGATTAATAGGACCTTAAACTTAATGTCGTATCGTATTACACAGATGTCGCTCGAAAACTATTCACCTGACATCCTGATTAAAATATCTCATGATTCCTGCAGCATGTACGATTTTTATAAAGCCGAAGAGTTGGTGGAGATTGGAAGACATGCGGCCATAGAAGGCTTGAAAGAATATTTAAATAAATGAAAGATGCACCTGTTCTGTTTCTCAAATTCGCAACTTTTGTTTTTTTAGCAAAATTGTAATAAATAATAAGTAATAAAAATCATCTATCTTATTGATTTTTATCATCTTTAACTATAAGTTAATGCAAGGTTATCTCTTTAATTTTGCAAAAGAATTCTTATTGTGCATAAAACTGCTTTATCTATATATTTATATAGAGATCCTTAACCATTAAATCAATAGCTATGTTTACAAAAATCACCAATAAGATTTTCGCGCTTGTTTCAGGAAGTATGTTACTCTTAGGTATCATCGTTACAAGCGTCACAGTGTATTTTACCTATAGGAATAGTTCTGCAGATATAGCAGAGCTGGAAAAAACCTTGAGAAGGGATTTTGATGAAAATGCCAAACTGGAAGTAGAAACAGTTATAAGCCTTCTACAGGGGGTTTATCTTAAGTATCAAAAAGGCGATTATACGATCGACGAAGCTAAAAAACTGGCAGCAGATCTTGCCAGAAATCTGCGCTATGGTAAGGAAGGGTATTTCTGGATTGACACCAGGGAGGGTATCAATATTGTTTATATGGGACGTGATACCGAAGGGAAAAACCGTTATGAATCTGTTGACAAGAAAGGTAATTTTTATATTAAAAGCCTAATCTTAAAAGGAATACAAGAAGGTGGCGGATACACTGATTATTGGTTTTCCAAAATGGCAAACGGGGAAGTTCTTCCTAAACGGAGTTATACACTTTTATTTAAACCTTTTGATTGGATAGTAGGCACTGGAAATTATATCGATGATATCGATAAGCTGGTTGCCGAAAAGAAAAGCCAGCAAAAAGAAATTATTGACCAAACTATTTTTTCGTTACTGCTGATTATTATAATTACTTTAATAATTTCAGTCATGTTTTCATTTATCATGGGTAAACGTATAACACAGCCTTTGATAAGTCTAATGAAAAAAACCGAAGATATTTCAAAAGGAAATCTCACGGTTTCGTTTGATATAAATCAAAAAGACGAAGTTGGCCAATTAAGCAAAGCATTGAAAAATATGACTGAGAGGCTTAGCGAGGTGGTTACCTCAGTGATGGAGGGAGCGAATTCCGTGGCCTCTGCAAGCCAGCAAATAAGCAGTACTGCCCAGATACTATCGCAGGGTGCGAACGAGCAAGCTTCCTCGGTAGAGGAAGTGTCGTCGACCATGGAGGAAATAACATCCAACATACAGCAGAATACGGACAACGCCAATCAAACCGAAAAGATATCTCTTGCTGCGCTTGAAAAAATGTTTGAGGTGAATGGCAATGTGGGAAAAGCTGTTGATGCAACCAAGCGCATTTCAGAAAAAATTGGTATCATCAACGATATTGCATTTCAAACGAATATACTTGCTTTAAATGCTGCAGTTGAAGCTGCCCGTGCAGGTGCTGAAGGCAGAGGTTTTGCAGTAGTGGCATCGGAGGTAAGAAAGCTTGCCGAACACAGTAAAATTGCTGCCGATGAGATTGTTTCGCTGGCCAGAGATGGAATTGCCTTGTCCGAAGTAGCAGGAACTACATCCCTTGATATGTTGCCTGAAATGGAAAGAACTACAGGCCTTGTAAAAGAAATTACAGCTGCCAGCACTGAACAGACAAATGGGGTAAGCCAGGTAAGTAACGCTATTCAGCAACTCAATAGTGTTACCCAGCAAACCGCAGCAGCCAGTGAGGAAATGGCAACCAGTGCCGAAGAACTTAGCAGTCAGGCAGAGCAATTGAAAGACATGATTCGTTTTTTCAAGGTGGCATAGCGTCAAATTACTATGTCAATGCCTTTCAAAATGGCTGTTTTTTTAAAAGCCAGTCGGCTTAAGGCTTCTTCATAAATCAGGATACATCAAAAAATGGCAGCGTCCGTTCATGAAATTTTATTTCACATTTTATTTACCTTTTTCCTTCCTGTTTGTTATAAGCACCGCAAGACGACATTATGGTCAAAATACTTTCATGATGTTACATCTGTTTTCGTGATCTTTTATAGTTGTTCATAATTCATTTAAATTTTAATTTAAAACTAATTTTATGGAAACGAGGTTTTCGAATCGCGTGCCACTTAAGGGCAGTCACAAAGCTGCGCCTATGGCAAAGACTAGGAAAGATGTTGATCGAAACGAAGTTGCTACGGTAACTATCCGCGTAAAGGCAGGAAAAAACATGCCTGACCTTCTAAATCCTGAGAATAACAGGAATTTTAAGGTACTATCCAGAGAAAATTTCCAGAAGGAATATGGTGCTGAAGGCCGTGATATGCAAAAAATAGAAGATTTTGCTTATCATTTTGGATTAACAATAGTCCGTTCCGATTTAACGGAGAGAACCATTGAGTTGCAGGGCACCATAAGTCAATTGGAAGAGGCCTTTAACATCAAATTATACGGTTATGAGGATGAATTGGGTAACACATTCCGAGGACGACAAGGTGAAATTCATATTCCGGTTGAACTCCAGGATATTGTACAGGGTGTTTTCGGTCTGGATAACAGGACGGTTGCTACCGCAAAGTATCAGGTACTAAGCAAGAATCACCCGGCATTTGCTGCTCACCAGGTTTCTGGCAATGGTTCGTTTAATCCCAACCAGCTTGCCCAAATTTATAATTATCCAACCGATGTAACCGGTAAAAATCAATGTATTGGAATTGTAGAACTTGGCGGGGGCTTTCGTGCAAGTGATTTAAATACTTATTTCAATGGGCTTGGTATTAAGACACCTAAAGTTGTTGCACGGTCTGTTGATAAAGGCCATAATCGACCGGGTAATCCTAACGGAGCAGACGGAGAGGTTATGCTTGATATTGAAGTAGCCGCAGCACTGGCGCCTGATGCAACCGTCGTGGTTTATTTCGCCCCGAACACTGATAAAGGATTCCTTGACGCCATCAGTGCAGCGGTCCATGATACACACTACAACCCATCAGTTGTATCTATCAGTTGGGGCTCCGCTGAAATTAACTGGACACAGCAAACTCTGGACGCATTTAATCAAATTTTTCAGGCTGCAGCCACCATGGGAGTGACAGTTTGTATTGCAGCCGGTGACACAGGTTCCAGCGATGGTGTAACTGATGGTAAGGTTCATGTCGATTTTCCTGCATCAAGTCCATATGTAATTTCCTGCGGTGGAACCCGGCTAAATGTCGATAAAACTGGTAAAAGAGCAGAAGAGGTTGTTTGGCACGAGAGTGACACCAGTGCAACCGGTGGAGGAATAAGCGACGTATTTCCTCTTCCGCAATATCAAACAAATGCCCGCATACCGGTATCAGTCGACTCGCAGAAGCAGGGCAGGGGAGTCCCTGATATTGCTGCTGATGCTGACCCTGTTACCGGTTATAATGTTTTAGTGGATGGTCAGCAGATGGTCATCGGTGGTACCAGTGCGGTAGCTCCTTTGACGGCCGGATTAATTGCATTGATTAATCAAAAGCTCGGAAAGAATGTAGGATTCATTAATCCAAAATTATATGCGAATCCAAATGTTTGCTGGGATATTACGCAAGGCAATAATATCACAGTTACTGGACAAAAAGGATACGAAGCGGGAGTCGGTTGGGATGCCTGCTGTGGCTTTGGTGTACTTAACGGAACAGAGCTAATGGATGTACTCGCATCCTGATTCAAGAGAATGACGGAGATCAGCAAATTGCAAAGAATTATTACAAGATCTCTGCGATTTGCTGATTTTTTATTTCTTCTGAACTAGAATCTTAGTCTCAGCGCTAAAATTACTTGACTCTGAATTTATCCCTGTATTCCAAAGGCTTCATTCCAACGAGCTTGTGAAATACCTTGCGGAAAG
>DATBXH010000124.1:0-4959 GCA_036514375.1 Bacteroidales bacterium
TTTGTCTTAATATTATATCCCTTTTTATTGTATCACATTGTAGTCTTAACCAATTATTCCCCCAGTGGAATGAACCAATTTTAAGTTCATTCGTAATTTTAAACGGAATTCTTTCGCCTTTATATACATTGTCAGCCTTCACTTTAACAATGGGAGTAATCTCAATAATCGCTTCAGGAATATTAACTGTATCACCATCTAAATATGGATGTAAATCTCTGTCATATTTTCTAATGAATCTCTCACTTATATGAACTTTATCAATGTATGGTCTCCAATTGCCATTCTTACTCAATTCTCCATAAATGGTGTATCTAATCAATGAAAAAGAATTAAATAAATTAAGTCTACTGTCAATTAGTTCTACTTTAAAACTATCAATTTGCATACTATTTTGATAAGCCCACCAACCAACATTGTATGTCACGTCAATTTCATTCTTTGGTTCTCTTGGATGGAATTTTTTGTCAAAATAATAATTGACAATCCTTTCTCCAAAAGCAATAATCAAAATCGTGATTATAAGAATCATTGAAAAAATCCAGACAATAATTTTTCGTTTTCTTGCCATGTTGTTAATGTCTTTTTTACAATAGCACACAATGTTGGTGGTATATAAAGTTGCCGTTCGTGGAGCGATTCTCTATCAAGATACATTGAACTAGCTGCGGGAAACAACCTTTAAATAACCGATGAACTGACAATTCTTAATACGATGATGTAGGCGATGTTAATATTTAATAGGTTCAACATAATACTCAAAATTTTTACTATCCCCGTTAACAATCACATTTCTAATCTGAACTTTTATCTTTTTATTTAAATACCCTTTTTCCTCAAGTTTATTTTGTCCGTAGGCAATTTCATAATCAGTAAAAAGACCTTTAGCTGTCCAAACGATAGTATTATCCAAATAATTTTTGCGTTCTTTAAGTTTTTCGATTAGAATGCTTTTTCCCGATTCATCTGTCATTAAAATTATCGTGTTTTTAAAGTCAACCTCCTGTCCTTCAGGAATGGAAAATGACCATTTAGGGAATATTAAATTGACTGGTACATAGCCCTTCCATGGATATGCAATAAATTTTGGTAATGCTATTGAATCATGTGAAACTCCATCTACTGTTAATAAGGATTCTGTATTATTAGTTGCTCCATAACCAAATTCTTTCAACTTAGAATACAAAATCCACCTACGGTGACCTACGTAATAATTAGACTCACCAAAATCCCATATAAATTCAGTAATAAACGATGTTAATGGGAAATTTTTATAATCGGTAAAAGCAAGACAGGATTTCTTACAGCCGTTTGATGCTGATTCTGTGAAGCATTTCATGGATTTGACAGGGTAATGAGTTAATTGATTATTTGCTTTTATTAATAATGCAGCTTCTTGTGCCTCTCTATTGAATTTGAAATTTATTTTTATCTCATTTAATCCATTCATTAGACGAAAAAAGTTAATTCTGTTTTGAGCTTTCTGATAAATATCATTCTTAAGAGTGCTACAATTGCATTTATTAACATTACCATTCCAATCAATTGAATCAATCTCACTCGATAGATAAAGATTCTTATATAACTCAATAGTTTTATCCTTTGTTATGATGTATGGATTCTGTGAAATAATAGGAAGAATAAATCCCCAATTCAAAATTGTAATAATTAACGCTTTCATTAGTCTTTTATCTTTATGCTGTATTTAATGCCGTGTGTTCGGCTTTATATTCATTTGTGCACATCCTTAAAAATACAAACTTATTTATTACTTTTAAAACTAGTTTGTTCTTTATTGTCAACCATTACACGATATCTGTTGATTCCGGGATATCCTTCAACAACACTCATTAATTCCGTAAAATCTTCTTTGTTTTTCTTTTTAAATTCTTTACGAGGAATATTCGTATAGTTAATCCCCCAATCGTCTAACTTATGATTCATTGATTTATCAAACCACCCCATACATATTTCAATTGGTTTGCCTTGTTGCTTAATCTCGGTTAGCTGCGCCTTAAGTTTATTGGTCGACTGATGAACCCAATTGAGGTGGATGCTTAAGACAATAAGCCCATTCACAATAATCAAGCTGACCAAGGTCCAATTAAATATGGAGCGGAACTTTGACCCAGCACTTAAAAACGAGACAAAAATTAGTATGATGGGAAATAGCCATAATTGTGGTCCAAAACGTGCCCACCAAAAATGTTTGCTTAAAAGTAGTGATGCTATTATGGCTACAATTGGCAAAAGCATTAACCATCGATATTTGTCGGAAGTAATTAGCAAAAAGATTAAAAACCCAACAGAAAGAATTAAAATGCCGCTATAGAAAGGCCCAAATGCAGCTATTCTTAAATCATGAAACCGATATACTTTCCAATCCGACACTTTTGAGGTGAACGGAATTACCAGTTCCGCATTTTCTTGATTGTTATACGGGGCATTGCTTGGGCTACCAAAGTTGGCATAGAAAAACCGTTCGTAAATAGGTTTCCCCACCATGTTTTTTGGGGTTTCATATTTCTCATTTCCGTCTTTATCACCAGAAAGGTCACCCGGATAATCTTTTGAGCCCAACAGGGGATATAAAGGATTACCCCGGTGAATTAAGTTGGTTACGTATGGATTAAAGCCAAAAATGAGCACACCCAATACAATTATAGCTGAGTGCACACCTATAAATTTTAAGAGATATTCACGCTTCCAAATTAAAAAATACACAAAGGCAAAGGCAGCAAAAACGCAAAAGAAAAGTAACCCGGTAAACTTGATATTTATTAAGCAAACGCAAGCCATGATTCCAATAAGAACGCTGGTTCGATTTTGATTCCGAAACCAGGCAAGTATTGCTACAAAATAGATGACAATATTTAAGTATAAATTGTTATCGTTCTGAAATGTTGTTAACTCGCTCCAAACCACCGGATGTAAGGTAACCATTGCTGATAATGCAATCGACTTGATTTGTGAGATTTTATATTCTATGGAGGTGGTATAAACCATTATAGCAGCAATGACGATCATCAGAATATTTAAACACTTGGCTGCTTCAAAAAATCCCAGTGTACTATAAACCGAAGCAGAGAAGTACCACGTTCCTTTTGGAAAATGCAATATAGATTTATGAGCTTCTTCCAATGGATTTAAGAAAGTATTCCAACCACCTGCTAATTTATAAACTGCAGGTTGATGATACCATTGGCCATCAAAGGAAAAATCATAAAACTGAACCGAAAACAGCAATGAGAAAACAAGCAGAAGAAAACTAACTATTGCTGGTAAAAACAATTGAACTCCTTTTATTGCATCCTTTTTGCCCTTGTAAATACTTAAACAAACAGCTGTTAAAAACGACATCGGGAAAACTGCCGGTAGAAATTTTCCCGATGTTAGAAATGAAACAAGAACAAAAAAGTGATTTAGAAATATAAAACTCATTAATAAGTAAGCCATATTCAATAACACACGTACATTTTTTGAAATGTCCATAAATTTTCTTAAAGTTTGAGTAAATATGTATTTGTATTCGATATACAATAATATTGCGTTGTTTATTTTTTATAATTATATCTTATAATCTAGGCTGTCCGTTTTTTAAGCTGACACATAACGTTTGGCGGTATAAAACGTTGGGGATTTCGTGGAGACTAACCTATCAACCGATAAGAAACTTGCCAGCGAGCAATGCGCTTGCCTTACCACTTAAACCTCAATGTTTTATGACCGCGTGTTGTGGCTAGTTATTTTTTCATATCAATTTTAAGCTTAACTAAAAACAAATCATGTTCCCCTTTTAATTCAGAAAACAGATTTGCTCCTGTATAACCCGCATGATATATATACCCTTGTCTATCTATATAAACATCTTTTCCGCAACTTCCACCACCTTTTCCCTGTGCAACTATATTTCTATTCCATAAAAGATTGCCTTGCTCATCGTACATATTTATAAATGACTTACATAAAGGATAATCATAACAGCCGCTAACCACAATTCCTTTACCTTGAACAATAGCAATACTATGCATGCCGTCCCAATTGTTTGTGCCAAATTGTTTTGTCCAGATTATTTCTCCTTTTTCATTCCATTTTTGAAGAAAAGCATCACCATTCCCTTTTTGTTGAGAAACTGTACTACCATTAGTATTTCCGGCTATATAAATATTGTTTTTGTTATCAGTTTTTATTTCTTTGACATACTCATCTTCACTTGTTCCAAATTGTTTTATCTCAAGTTGTTTAAGTTCCTTGGAAAAAATCCCCCAAAATATATCAGTTTTACCAATATTTTTGTTAGCCATATCTCCTTCAGTCAGGCCACAAACATATATTTTGGAGTCTGAACCTATTGTTATTCCATGTGCTTCGTCGTTAGCAGAAGTGCCAAATTGTACGGCGTTTAATTGATTTCCGTTATTGTCTAAATGAAGAATAAAGCAATCGTTTTGTCCTTTAGGAGCACTTCCCATGATACCCCTTGTAGATCCGGCTATATAAATATCTCCGTTAGCATCTACTGCGATTTTATTTCCCTCATCTATACTATCCGTACCAAATTGCTTTTGCCAAACAATTTGGCCACTACTGTTTATCTTTACAACAAGAACATCTTTATTGGGCGTGTTTTTTTTACCCATACCGATGGTTCCAGTAGCATAAATATTGCCCAAATTATCGACTGCTGCATTCAATAAATCATCATCTTCTTTAGAGCCAATTTGTAAGGTCCAAATTATTTTAGCTGCACTATCAATTTTCACAATAAAAGCATCGCTTTTGCCAAAATGCTCTTTTCCTATTTCTCCCATGGTCTTTCCTAAAACATATATATTACCTGATGAATCAACAACTACATTGCGTGTCTTATCGTCCTTGTCTGTACCAAATTGTTTGCCCCAAACAAAATCAACTTGAGCTTTTACTGCACAAATTGAATTAAAGAATAGCATAATTAAT
>DATBXH010000125.1:0-3367 GCA_036514375.1 Bacteroidales bacterium
ATATCAATGGGACAATAATGTCATTTGTATTGCCAGTCAGACATATCAGGGGGGAGACCTTGCGGTTGAGGCGGATTGGAGTGCAGCTTCTTATTGGTACCAGATAGCGGCGTTGGCTGATGATGCCAATTTGATTATACATGGACTCTCTTCTCACAGTCTTCAGGGAGATGCGGCAGTTGTTGGGCTTTTTGAGCAACTTGGCGTCCGGAGTAACTTTGTCGATAATGCTGTATTGCTTCGGAAAGAATCGTGTAGTTTGAAGTTTTTCGAATTCGACTTCATTAATAATCCTGATTTGGTTCAGACGTTTGTGGTAACGCTATGCCTGATGGGGATCCCTTTTAAGATTTCAGGCGCAGAAACTTTACGAATAAAGGAAACAGACAGGATTGCGGCACTTCAAACCGAAATGGGAAAACTTGGTTTTAAAATTAATGAAACATCGGAAGGAGTCCTGCAGTGGGATGGAATACATACCGAACCTGGAAAATATATTACTATCGATACATATAAGGATCATCGTATGGCACTTGCTTTTGCTCCTGCTGCGCTTAAACTTGGACAGATAGTTATTAACGATGCAATGGTGGTAACCAAATCATATCCTGGCTTTTGGGACGATTTGTCTGTGGCCGGGTTTGATGTAAAGGAAATGGTGGTGTAATTGTTTTAATGCATGAAAGAAAAGAAAAAAGGAAAGTACATGATGTTTAACTTTCCTTTTTTCTTTTGCAGCAAACACATTTTCAAAGGAACATGTTACCTGCGGTCACCATGCTGATCGTTCCCGTCTTCCTTTTGTTTGTGGCCTCTTCCTTTTTGTTCTTCTTTCCAGTGTTTATGCTCCGGATGGTCTTTAATCACGTAATAGCGCTGATCATGACTGTCGCGAATGACTGCCTGATCATGGCGGCCTCTATACGAAATGTATTTAGCTTTGTACACATCATGGTGAAGGTATGGTTCTGGTTCGTTTATGACAACCTTGTCGACCTTGTAAAGATCAAAATCATGATAGCGCGGTGGCAAAGCAGCTCGGCTTACCCAGCGATTCCCTTCCAGATAAATGAATCTGTGTTTAGGTACGTAATAATATGCTTCGATGTCCGGAATATAATAATAATCAACATAATCGTAACCTACCGGTCCCCAAATGGGTTGACTGCTTATATTAATGTGAACAGAAACCTGGGCGTCGGTCATTTGACTAAAGAACCCGCCCGCCAATAATGCAAAAAGAAGGATTAATTTTTTCATGGCTGATTTTTTTATTAGTGATTTATTTCATAAGCTTTGAATGCAATTATTGTGCCACAACAAATCCGATTTAAGTTTTAATCTCGTATACTTTTTTTCAAAGCCTGGTAACCAGAATTTTGTCAATTCTATTGCCATCCATATCTACAATTTCGAATTCGTAATTTCGCCAGGAGAATTTTTCCCCGGTATGAGGTATGCGGTTCAGGTTAGATAAAGCAAACCCACCAAGCGTATTAAATTTGATTTTCGATTTGTCGAAATATTGAATATCAAACTCCTGGACAAACTCATAAAAAGGCAATTGGCCATCGATGAGCCAGCTTCCGTCATCGCGTTTTACAATCTCGTATTCTTCTTGCTGGTCGCTGGCCGGAATTTCACCTACCAAAGCAAGCAACAGGTTATTGAGTGTAACCAAACCTATTACCGATCCATATTCATCAATTACAAGTCCAAAATGACGTTTCGATTCTCTGAATTTCTCCAGGATCTCATATGCAGTATTACTTTCGAGGATGAAAAGGGGCTCTTTTATATAGTTAAGAAGGTCGAATTTTTCTTTTTTCAGGATACTGGTAAACAGATCTTTTATGTAAATAATACCCAAAATTTTATCAAGATTTCCATCACAAACCGGGTAAACGTTGTAAAGGTTAGCCATAATCTTGGCCTTAATCTGTTCTTCGGTATCGTTTATATTCAGGTAGATCATTTCTGAACGGTGTGCCATTAATGAACCGGCCTTTCGGTCGCCCAGATGAAACACGCGTTCTACAATATCCTGCTCTATTTCCTGAATCTCACCATCTTCTGCTCCTTCTTTGATTATGGCCTTAATTTCTTCCTCTGTCACTTTTGAATCTTCGGAAGGTTTAATATTTAAGAACTTGATAATCCATTCTCCGGGTTTTGATAACAGCCAGATTAGCGGATACATAATGAAGGCAAAGATCCGCAGGGGCGATGCAAAGTTCCTGGCAACTGATTCAGCTCTAATGAGGCCCACCTGTTTGGGTACCAATTCGCCGATGATCAGCGTAAAAAAAGTAATGGTTATCACTACAATTGTTATGGAGATGGTACCGCTATAAGGGGCCAGGGTTTGAAACTGGTTAAGCCATACAGAGACCTTGCTGGCAATTGACGCACCGGAATAAACACCGGTAAAAATGTTTATGAGTGTCATGCCTATTTGCACGGTCGATAGAAACTTTCCAGGTTTATTGGCCATTTCAAGTGCTCTGGAAGCTTTTTTATCACCATTGGCAGCTTCGTGTTCCAGCTTGGTTCTCCGGAAGGAAACCATGGCAATTTCCGCCATTGCAAAAAGCCCGTTAAAAAAGATTAGCCCGATAATAATCAGGATTTCGGTCAGCATATTCCCTGATTCAAGTTTAAAGGTTAAAATAATTCATAGAACGAATATAAACGATACCGTTGAATTATTTTCGTTTTTTGGCAAAGAAAGTTTTGATAAGTTGAGACGATTCATTCCGTAAAATACCACTTACAACCAATGTCTTAGGGTGTAAAATGTTCGACTTTAATAATGTATATCCTCGTTTATCGTCCGAGGCGCCGTAAATCAGGTTACCAAGCTGAGCCCAGAAAAGAGCTCCTGCGCACATTGGGCAGGGTTCAAGAGTTACATACATACTACATTGATCCAGGTATTTGCCTCCAAGGTATTCTGAGGCAGCTGTAATGGCTTGCATTTCAGCATGGGCAGTAACATCATGAAGTGTTTCTGTAAGATTATGTGCCCTTGCAATAACGATGTTGTTACATACAATAACAGCTCCTATGGGGACTTCGTCTTTATCAAGAGCCTTTTCTGCTTCTTTATAAGCTTCTTTCATAAAATATTCGTGACTGAACATGGGATAATGATTTTTGCAAAAATACGAGGTTGAATGCTTATTCCGCTATGTAATTTGAAAATCATGTTTTTGGTTATAATTTTTGATCTGAAAAAGAATTTGACTAAATTTAAATGAACTAGAATTTGCTTTCTCTAAAGCCGTTATCGTCCGTATTGATTGGAAATGTAATGAATTTGCTTGTTATTAATGATTTGTGTAATGTCCGTTTGTCGTTTGTGCTT
>DATBXH010000126.1:0-2716 GCA_036514375.1 Bacteroidales bacterium
GGTGAGATTGATAAACAAAAAAGGTGACCGGTGTCACCGATTGCTGAACTGTCAGGATTTTAAAGAAGTCCATAGTCGACAGTCCACAGATGGTCAATAAAACATTATAGTTATCCACTTATCTTCTAAAAGTCTAATAAATGAGAATAGTCTGCGAAGTCAAAAAATTATAGTTGTCCGGATGAACCGTGGCCCGTCGATCGTGGACTGTCGACTATCGACTATTGTCTTCTCAGTTACCCCCCAATCCCCTCATCACTTCCTTGTTCCTTTCGTTGCAGATATCTTTGGCGTCGGGGGTATACAGATATTGGATTAATTCTTTGTAGTGTTCTGTTATTTTGCCACGCACAATCTTCATTGTACTGTTCATAAGGTGGTTTTCTTCTGTAAAACCTTCAGGAAGAACAGCAATAGCTGCAGGTAGCCAACGTTGGGGAAACATGTCCCCGTATCTTTTACCAGTCCGATATTCGTTAATTTCGGCCTGAACCAGTTTTAAAGAAGCAGTAACGAGGTCATCATGTGAGTGATGATGGTGATGTTTTTCAACCCAATTCTTCACCATTTCTTTGTTAATAACTACCAAAGCAACTGTGTAAGGATTCTGATTATTATAAAGCATACATTGTTCAATAACTGGTGATTGAGCTACAAACGCTTCTTCTATGCCTTCGGGACTATATTTCTCTCCATCGTCACCGATAAGCAGACTCTTAAAACGACCATAAACATAAAGGAATCCATCCTCATCCATCATTCCAAGATCACCCGTATAGAGCCAACCGCTTTTCAATGCTTCGCGCGTGGCTACAGGATTGTTCCAGTATCCGGCCATCACATTTTCACCGCGTACTACAATCTCTCCTTTTTCACCAACAGGCAATTCCTTGCCATTTTCATCGCAAATCTTCAGGTCAAGCGGCTTTGCAAGGTAACCCGATGAACCCAGCTTATGTCTTCTTTCAGAGTTGGACGAAACCACCGGTGCGCATTCGGATAAGCCATAACCCTGAAACATAGGAATTCCAATGGCATAGAAAAAACGCTGCAACTCGATATCAAGAAGAGCTCCTCCGCCAACAAAAAATTTAAGTCGCCCACCAAATCCTTCGCGAACCTTGGAGAAAATTATTTTATCAAACAGCTTTACCAATGGTTTGAGGATAAAACGCCATCCTTTTCCTTTGTCCCAGCCAATGCCATTGTATGTATGGGCAATGATTAAACCTGTTCTGAAAAGAGTTGTAACTACAGGGCCTTTGGCACGGATCCCATTCTCAATATTTTTCTTAAAGTTCTTTGCTAATGCCGGTACGCTCAGCAAAAAATGAGGCCGGATTTCTTTTATGTTGGCAGGAATATTCTTCAGTGTATCCATCGCTGTTTTGCCAACCTGCACCGAAGCTAATGATGCCCCGCAGGTCATCAGCACATATATGTTACAGGTATGGCCAAATGAATGATCCCATGGTAATATGAGTAACGACGTATAGTATTCAGGAATATCCATGAGCGAGAGCGATTGTTCCACATTGGCCGTATAGTTTCGATGCGTAAGAATAATACCTTTGGGGTCAGCCGTGGTCCCGGAGGTATAGCAAATATTTGCATAATCGCCTTCATGCACTGATTTCCAACGGTCCTCAAAAAGCTGAGGGGACTTTTTCAGGAAATCTTCTCCCATACGTTGAACCTCTGTAAATTGAATCTCCTTATCATCTGCATTGCCTGTAGCATCCAAAAGAACGATCTTTTCAAGTGCTGGCATTTCAACTTTCAAAGGCGCAACCTTCCTGGCCTGTTGACCGGAAACGATGATCATTTTTGCGCCCGAGTGTTCCAACCGGAATTTAATTTCGGCAGGCTCGTTGAGTTTCACCGATAAAGGCACATTAACCGCTCCGGCATAAAGAATTCCTAATTCGCTTATTGCCCAGTCGTTTCTGCCTTCGGAAAGCAAAGCAATCCTGTCGCCCTTTTGAATTCCAATCGAAATGAGCCCGGCAGCAAACTGATAAACTAGTTTCTTTGTTTCAATATAAGTAGTTGGTTCATACTTATCTGACTTCTTCTCCCACATAAAAACATTATGGGAGTATTTGTTTACGCATTCTTCAAAAAGGTGAGTAAGTGCCTTCATTTTCAATATTTTTGGTCGTAGTTCACGCGGCCTAAAATACATATCTTTCGCAGAATAAAAAAATGGGAAGTAAATGAGAATGGCTTATTATTCCTCGGAAAATTTACCAGACTTAACTTTTGTCATCTTTACAATAATAATAATTTTCACATCTTTGTATTTTCATAAAAATCAGAAAACATCATGGATTTAATTAAAGAAAAAACAGCGCCTCCGGTATGGCTTCGTTGGATTGTATTGCTTTTTATCAGCCTTGCCATGTGCGGCAATTACTACATTTATGATAGTATCAGTCCATTGGCAGATGTTTTAAAGTCCCAATTAAAATTCTCAGATAGCGACCTTGGTTTGTTACAAGGTATTTATAGCTTTCCCAATATCATTATGGTGCTCATCGGGGGATTGATTATCGATCGCATTGGCACCAAAAAATCAGCACTATTATTCTCACTTTTTCTGTTGATTGGAGCTTCGGTTACTGCACTAAAAGGTGATGTGGCTACTATGGCTGCCGGCAGATTAATCTTTGGTCTTGGTGCTGAATCTATGATTGTGGCCATTACCACTGTGATT